>DATBBD010000250.1:0-5659 GCA_036271175.1 Polyangiaceae bacterium
TGCGACGGGTCGCCTTCGGCGGTGGAGTAGTTGCCGGGGTCGAGGAGCTGGCCGCCGAGCATGCCGGAGAAGACGCCGAACGCGTTGTTGCCTTTCACTTCGAAGTCGTTCGCCACTTGGCCGCAGTCGACGACGTCGCCCGCGTCGAGGGTCGTCGGGCAGCCGGCCGGCTTGCTCGGGTTGTACGTGAGCGTCGTGCCGTCGACGTTGCCGAAGATGCGAACGATGTGACCGACGACGTTGCCGTGCGGGCCGGTGGGCACCGTGACGACGTAATGTTGGCCGAGCGTCTCGGCGGGGAAGACGGACTCTTCGATGTGATCGCACGCGGGCGTGCCCGTCGGTTGATCGATGCACGGAAGGCTCGTGATGACTTGCACGGGGTGCTGCGCGTCTTGCGCCGTGACGAGTGAGCCGGAGAAATCGTCCTGGTCGCCGGGTTGGCCGACGAACTCGGCGACGTCGCCCGCGTCGAGCGCGACGTTGAACTGGCCCGTGCCGGTTTGCGCGGGGATCGCGCCGCCCGCGAGGATCTGCGAGGTCGGCGACGTCTTCACCGTGATGACCGTGCCGTTGGCCGTCGCGGTTACGGTGAACGACGGGCCCATCAGCGGCGTTCCGTAGCTCGACCAACCCTTCTGGCCCATCACGCGATAGTTGTTCGTCATCGCCGTGCTCGGAAGGAGCAGCGACGCGTCGTTCGAATACGAGAAGCACTGGACGCTCGCGGCCGTGTCGTTCGGGCACGCGTTCCAGTCTTTGCCTTGCGGGCCGCCCGCGGGTTTGTACTCGAGCGCGTTGAATTGATAGACGCTCACCGGCACGCTCGACACGAGGTGGTACGCGCCGCCCTTTTGCAAAACCGACGCGGTCATCGCCGTCGCGGCGCCGTCGCCGTTCGAGTCGGGACCTTTGAGCGACGTGACCCACGGCAAGTAGAATTTCTGCGTCGAGCCCGGCGCGACGGTCCCCGTTTGGTTGGTGCTATTCGGGCCGGTGATCGTGACGTCCGCGGGCTCGCAGCCGGCGTTCGCGACGACGACGGCGTAGTCGAAGATCGACCACACGTTGTTGCCGGTGACCGTCGGCCAGTAATCGCAACCGACGTACGACTTCGCGGCCGCCGCGTCCGAGCACGACGCGATGCCCGTCGTCGGCGCGTCGCTCACGCCGGTGTCCGAGAACTTCGGGCCGCCGTCTTTGGTGAACGTGACGTCGCCGTCGTCACCGCCGCCACCGTCTTGATTTCCGAAATTCGAGGAGTGGCTCGAGCACGCGGCGAGGACCGCGAGCGGAGCGACGTACGCGATCAATCGATTCATGCGCCAAACGCTATGCTCGCGCGCACACGAGGGCCCCTAAAGCGGCCCAAAATCGAAGCTGCGGACAGCCCTATTTCACGGGCGGAGGCGCGATCGCCGTGAGGTCCGAGCCGCCGGGATACTGGTAGCTCGTGTACTGGCCGTACCCCATGACTTGAATGCCGACGGGCTTGTCCGACGTGAGCGTGTGCGCGCCGGAGTTGCCGGCGCCGAGCTTGTAGCGTGCGACGCCGTAGCCGCTCGCGCCGATCGCTTTGAAGGCGCCGACGCTCGCGCCGTCGACTTGGCAGTTCACGCCCGTCGGGCCGACGATGTCGACGAAGCTGATGTCGTAATCGCTCGGCGCGAGGAAGATGTACGCCGTTCGATATTGCTCGACCGCGACCATGAAGCTCTGTGAAGGATCGCCGTCGCCGTTCACCGGATCGACGAGCGTGCCGCCGAGCATGCCGGAGAAGACGCCGAACGCGTTGTTGCCTTTCACTTCGAAGTCCGCCGAGACCTGACCGCAGTCGGCGACTTGGCCCGCGTTGAGCGTCGCTGGGCAACCCGCCGGCTTGCTCGGCGCGTACGTGAGCGTCGTGCCGTCGACGTTGCCGAAGATGCGAACGATGTGACCGATCGGCGTGCCGCCGGGGCTCGTCGGCACCGTGACGACGTAGTGCTGGCCGAGCGTCTCCGCGGGGAACACCGACTCCTCGATGTGATCGCACGCGGCCGTGCCTTCGGGTTGGTTGATGCACGGAAGACTCGTGATGAGCTGGATCGGGTGCTGCGCGTCTTGCGCTTGCACGAGCGAGCCGGAGAAATCGTTCGTGTCGCCCGTTTGGCCGACGACCTCGGCGACGTCGCCTTGGTTGAGCGCGACGGTGAACGTCCCGACGCCGTTCGTCGCCGGGATGCCGCCGCCCGCGAGCACGTGCGACGACGCCGACGTCTTCACGGTCACGACCGTTCCGTTCGCGGTCGCGGTGATCGAGAACGACGGGCCCATGATCGGCTGACCACCTTCGCTCCAGCCCTTCTGGCCCATCACGCGGTAGTTGTTCGTCATCGCGGTGCTCGGAAGGAGCAGCGACGCATCGTTCGAATACGAGAAGCACTGGATGCCCGCGCCCTCGTCGTTCGGGCACGCCGACCAGTTCTTGCCCGAGGGCCCGCCCTGCGGTTGGTACTCGAGCGCGTTGAATTGATAGACGCTGACGGGAACGCTCGACACGAGGTGATATGCGCCGCCGTGCGCGATGACGGACGCGGTCATCGCCGTGGCCGTTCCGTCGCCGTCGGTGTCGGGACCTTTGAGCGAGGTGACCCACGGCAAGTAGAACTTCTCGAGCTGGCCCGCGGCGACGGTGCCGTTTTGGTTCGTGCCGTTCGGGCCGGTGATCGTGACGCTCGCCGTCTGCCCGCTCGCGTTCGCGACGACGACGGCGTAGTCGAAGATCGACCACACGTTGTTGCCCGTCACGGTAGGCCAGTAATCGCAACCGACGTACGACTTCGCCGTCGCGGCGTCGGCGCACGTGGCGAGCGTGAGCGAGCCGTCGCCCGCGCCCGTGTCGCCGAACGTCGGCCCGCCATCGCCGCCGCCGCTCCCGTCTTTGCCGCCGTCGGAGTTGAAATTGTCATTCCCGGTCCCGCAGGCGATGATGACGAAGACGGGAAGCAAGCCAGTGGCGTATCGAGAGCGCATCGGCAAAGAATAGCCAATGATCGCGCATGTCGCACTCGTCGTCGCGATCGTGCTCGTCGTCGCGCGGCTGGCGGGCGAGGTAGCGCTCCGCGTCAAGCAGCCGCCGGTGCTCGGCGAGCTCGTCGCGGGCATCCTCCTCGGCGCGATTCCATCGCAATTCTCTCGAGATGTGGCGGTCGATGGCTCGATCGATCTCCTGGCGCAGCTCGGTGTTCTGCTCCTCTTGTTCGAAGTGGGCCTCGAGTCGACCGTGCGCGATCTGCTCGCCGTCGGTCTCGCGGCGGCGCGCGTCGCGGTGCTCGGGACGCTCGGGTCGTTCGCGGTCGGCTTCGGGTGCGCGCATCTCGTGCTACCGGGCGCGTCGCTCGGAACGAAGGTCTTCATCGGCGCGTCGATCACCGCGACGAGCATCGGCATCACCGCGCGCGTCTTCAAAGATCTCGGCGGCGCGCGGAGCGTCGAGGCGCGCACGATCCTCGGCGCCGCGGTGCTCGACGACGTGCTCGGCCTCGTCATCTTGGCGCTCGTGACGGGCGCACTCCGCGACGAAAGCTCCGGCGCCGCGTCGCTCGTGCTCCTCGCCGGAAAGACGATCGTGGTGCTCGGCGTCGCGATCGCGGTCGGCGTGAAGGTCACGCCGCGCATCTTCGCGGCGGCCACGCACCTTCGCACATCCGCCGGATCCGCCGAAGGCGGGACGGCGCAAACGTCGAAGGGCGTGCTCCTCGCGCTCGGATTGTCGTTCTGCTTTTTCTTCTCGTGGGGCGCCGACCGGCTCGGTCTCGCGCCGATCATCGGTGCGTTCGCCGCGGGCCTCGTGCTCGAGCAGCAGAAGGGGCTCGAGGCGCTCGTCGAGCCGATCGCACATTTTCTCGTGCCGATCTTCTTCGTCGTCATGGGCGCGCGCGCCGACGTGCGAACGTTCGCGAATCCCCACACGCTCGTCCTCGCCGCGGCTCTCACGGGCGCCGCGATCCTCGGCAAGATGGCGTGTGCACCCGCGGCGGGCCGAGGAACGAAGCGGCTCGCGGTGGCGATCGGGATGATCCCGCGCGGCGAGGTCACGCTCATCTACGCGAGCCTCGGCCTGTCACTCCACGTGATCGACAGCGGAGTCTATTCGGCCCTCGTGCTCGCGGTGGTCGTGACCACGCTCGTCACGCCGACCGCGCTCAAGTGGTCGCTTCGTTAGCGGCGAATGCGCTCGACGACGGCGTTGCCGCTCGCGTCCTTCGCGTGGATGTCGACCCAGTCGACGGACGTCGGTCCCGATTGCTGGACGAACACGCTCTCGATCTCGGCGTGGTCGACGCCGCCGATGCGCGCGAACGCGTGCGCGCCGCAGCGTCCATCCTCCTCGCGCTTCGTCGTGATCGTGATGAGCCGATCGAGCTGCTTGAGTCGAACGAGCTCGGTCCCGCCGCTCGACGTTCGGTGGACGACGCGCTGCTCGGAAAAGCCGTATGGGATCCACTCGAGCATGCCGAGCCCATGCGTGCGCGGCGGCCGCATCTCGTTCCAATACGGGAAGAGCGGCTCGTCACCCGTCGGGTTGCACTGGGAGTCGAGGTGAATCCCATACACGACCTGATTCGGATCGACGCTGCTCGCGATGTAAAAGACGCTCTTCACGTCGTTCGGCCCGAAGGGCACGTCCCCCGCGAGCGCGGGTAGCGCGAAGAAGAACGTGACGATGAACGGAATGCGTTTGCTCATGCCCATTTGGTCGCATCGGCGCGCTCCACATTCGTAAGGCCTTCGTAAAGTCGAGAACGACGTCGATCGTTTCGGAGAACGATCGCGATCGTTTTCGTACTGCTACAATGGCAGCATGAGCTCGGCTCTTTCGCTCGATCTACGCGATCCCGCCGCTCGGCCGTACTTCCTGTGGGACGAGCCGAACGCGACCGTCGCGTCGTTCCGCGCAGCGCTCGCTCGCGCCGGCGAGGACGACAAGGCGCGCCTCCTCGGCAAGTTGATGCGCGAGGCTCGCGACGAAGACGTGTGGCTCTTCACGACCGTCGCCGAAGCGCGTGCGCTCATGCCGAAGATCGACCGCTATCTCGGCCGGCGGCGCGCGTTCTGGCGTTACCTGCTGGAGGCCTGGCAGCGCCATGGGCTCGCCTAAGGGACGCCTCACCATCCTGCAAACGGAGACGCTCGAAGCGCTCGCGCGCCGCGCGCCCGACTTCTTCCTCACGGGCGGCGCGGTCCTCGTCGGCTGGACGCTCAAGCACAGAACGACCGACGACCTCGACCTCTTCACGGCGAGCGACGACGCGATGGCCGGCGGCGACGCCGCCGTGCGCGGAGCCGCGAGCGAGGTCCGCGCGAGCGTCACGCCGCTCACGACGACGCCCGATTTCCACCGCTACCTCCTCTCGCGCGACGGCGAAGCCGTGCGCATCGACCTCGTGCGCGACCGCACGCCTGCGCTGAAGCCCAAGACGCTCGTCGACGGCGTTCGGATGGACCCGCCGGAGGAGATCTTCGCGAACAAGATCGCGGCGCTCGTCGGGCGGAGCGAGGTGCGCGATCTCGTCGACCTATTCGCGCTCGAGCGCCACGGGCTACGCGTCGAGGATCACCTCGAGGACGCGAAGAAGAAGGACGCGGGTGTCTCGCCCGCGACGCTCGCGTGGCT
>DATBBD010000251.1:0-3349 GCA_036271175.1 Polyangiaceae bacterium
CCGGCGTCCACGACCTCGTCATGTGGAGCCAGCCCGCGCATCCACGCCGCGACGCGGAGCCCGGAGCGCCGTTAGAACCCGCGCACGAGCTCCTGCTCGCGGCGTCCGGGACCACCGGTCTCTGGGCGCTCGATCCGAAAACCGGCGAAGACGTCTGGCATCGTCCGTTGCCCGACGGCGGCGTCTCGATGCCGGTGCCCGTCGCCGGCGCGCTCCTCGTCTCCACCACCGTTCACGGTCTTTATTTGATGTCGCCCCTCGACGGCAGCGTCATCGACGGCCTTCACACCGACGCCGGGTTCTCCCAAGCGCCCGCCGCGTTCGGCCTCCGCGCCTTCATCCTGACGAACACCGGCTCGCTGTTGGGGATCCATATTACGCCGCCGGTGTGAGTGAGTTTTTTCTGGTTTCTTTGATTCGGAAGAAGCGTCGCGCGACGTTCTCGCGCTGCGAGCGGCCCAAGTCGTGGCGGCTCTCGGGACTTCGCCCGAGAGCGGGCGACCGGTGAAGCGCTGGGCGCAGGCGCCAATCACTGAGTGGGCGACTAATCAGCGCTACGCGCTGTCGGATTTCGCCAGGCTTCAGCGCGTCCGTTTGGCGGCCGGCGTGTCTTTTCGCGTGCCGCCACGCGGAGCGGGCCGCGATTGCGGGACGACCTCGAAGTCGAGGTGCAACCGATTCCGCGCCACCAAGTACAGCTTCTCGGCGTCCACCGCACCGAACTCCGCGACCGCGGCCGCCACCGCGACGCGCGCGCTCTCCGGGGGCGCACCGTCGTGCTCCACCAGTGCGCGCACGATGCCGTCGAGTGCGTTCCGGGCCACGGGCAGTGCCATCGTTCCAGACTTTTGCTCAATCCAGCGCGTTTCGTAAGCCCAAACCGTCCACATTCAGGTCGGCGCCCAGCATGACCTTGCGCCAAAGTCACCCCGTCGCGACACAATAGTTCGTATAAGATATATTATGTTAAAAAATGGGGTAGTGGGTCAGTCCGAGTTTGCCCCAGCGGCCATCGCCGGCTTCCGGCCGGACTTCGAACCTCACGGCGCCGCGAGCAGCCGCGACCAGCTCCGGCATGAGCGCGGCTCGACCGGCTCGAAGAACCGTGCGGCGCCCCTCGGGCTGAGACGTGCTCGAGTCGCGGAATCGACTCGCGTCGCACGAGAGGCGCCGATCACGAACCGATGACGACTACGGAGCGCCGGCGTCGGTGGTCGCCGTGCCTCGGACGCATTGGCGCGCCTCGTCGAGACACTTCCAACGGTCGCCGCCGTTCTCGACGCATTGCTCGAGCTTCTGAATGCACGGCGGTGGCGGCGGCAGCGCCGCTTCGATGCACGTGTTCGCGGTCTTCACGCACGCTTCGCGCTCTTGCCAGCCGACTTTGCTGAAGCCGGCATCACGAGTGCCTTCGAGACAACTGGACTCGGTGGACCGACACTCCTTGATCTCGGCCTCGAGCTGCTTGAGCGCCGCGAGCGCGGCCGTTTCACAGGTTTTGAACTCGGCTTTGCACTCGTGGACCCCCGCGTCGCCGTCGGCGCTGTGGAAGCACTCACGCGCCGTCGAGGCGCACTCGCACACGCTTCCCATCACCGCTTCTTGAGTTTGCCCAAGCGACGCCGTCTGGTCGGTACCCGACGACCCCTGCCCGCTGCCGCTGCATCCGAATGAAACGGCGACACCCGTCGCGGTCACCGCCGTCATCGCCCACCCACGCAGGCACCTTGAAGTTAGACGAAATAGCATTTGGCTCTCTCCCTGTTTTGCCAGAAGCCCGTCGCACGTATGAAGTCCCTTGATCCAGCGGTCCAGTCAAGGGCCTAAAATGCCAACTGAGAACCATTGTCAGGGTCATTTTCTAGACTCGAGGGTCGACTGTGAATGAGACAAAAATTAAGGCCATTTTTAGGCTTTGTTCGCGAATTTCATACATGTGGATTCATTCACCCGAGTGTATTCGGCGTGTCAATTCGTCTCTCGGTGCACAATTGTGCCCCGTGTCGGTTTACACACCTGGGCCGCGTGGCTCGATTTGCAACTCGGGGCGACACGCGTGCATTCGCCCTCCACGACGAGAGCAGGTGTCACCCGTGTGGGACGCGAGAACCCCGGGCCTCACGAAACGGACGTCGACAAAGGTTCCGCGACAAACCTCTGATCGAACGAACGCGCGACGCGGTGACGGCGCGCGCCGCTCGCGCGGATCAGTCGAACAGCGACGCGATCGTGCGCTGGATGCCGAGGGCGGCTTCACGCGGGTTCGCGGCGCTTCGAATCGGACGGCCCACGACGACGTAATCGGCGCCGCCGCGGAAGGCTTGCTCGACGTCGACGACGCGCTTCTGATCGTCGGAAGGTCGGTTTTCTACGGGGCGAATCCCCGGCGTGACGACGAAGAGGCGGTCGCCGAGCTCGCTGCGGAGCATCGGCGCTTCGAGGCCGGACGAGACGACGCCGTCGCAGCCCAACGCGATCGCGCGCTTCGCGCGTGAAAGCACCAGCTCTTCGACGTTGCACGAAAACCCGAGTGCATCGAGATCCGTCCGGTCGAGGCTCGTCAGCGCCGTCACGGCGAGGATCTTCAAGTGCCCTTTTTCGCGGACGGCAGCTGCGACCATGGGTTCGTTGCCGTGAACGGTCGCGAACTGAACGTCGCGCTTCGAGAGCGCGCGAACCGCCGAAGCGACGGTCTCCGGAACGTCGAAGAGTTTCAAGTCGACGAACACGTTCTTGCCGCGGCGACGGAGCTCCTCGACGAGCTCGAAGTACCCGCCCGCCATGAAGAGCTGAAGCCCGAGCTTGTAAAAGGTCACGGCGTCGCCGAGCTCATTCACGAACTCGAGCGCCGCGCTGGCGCTGTCGAGATCGAGCGCGACGATCAGACGGTCGGACCGAGGGACCGGTTTCTTGGAGAGAAAGCTGCTTTCCGAGGCCGCCATGTCGATTCCGCCCAGCGCACCGGCCGGCAACGTCGAGTACCCGCGAGCATCACCTGCGTCAACTCGGATCCCGGGCGCGTCGAGCTCTTCCCTCGCTCGAGTTACTGCTATGTTTTTCGAGCTCGTGCCCGTCGTTTACCGATACGTGAAGCGGACCGATTCGAGCGATCGACGGCCGCGCCACGTCGACGTCAAGGTCGCCGGCGCAGCACAGAAAGTCGAGCTCGACGGCACGATGTCTCGGCTCGGGTACGAGTTCGCGGACATCGTCGGCTCTCCCCCTTCCGAGGACCGAGCGTCGTTTCCTTCGGCCGCTTTGGCGAGTTCCGCCGGCCCGGAATGGCGCGCGGTGGACCCCATCGACGAGGACCGTCCGACTCCCGTCGAGTGGCGCCGCACCGCCGATC
>DATBBD010000252.1:0-6011 GCA_036271175.1 Polyangiaceae bacterium
ACATTCTTACGGCGACGACCTGGTGCGGCTCCGCGCCTTCGCGTCCGAGCGGTTCGCCGCGGTGTGGAGCGACGACGCGGCTCGCCGCGAGCTCGCGAGCTCCGTCGCGCGCACGTTCGACGTCGGAGTGACCCTGCGAAACTCGGACCACGCCGCGCTCTTCACCACGGGCGACTGCTCGGCGGCGGACGTGGTGCTTCCCGTCGCGCGGAACGGCGCCGAGGTCGGCCAGGTCGACGTGTGCCTGCGTCAGACGCGCGGTAAGCATCGCGCGCCGGTCTTTCTGGCGATCGTCGCCGCGAGTCTCACCTTGTGGGGCGCGTCGTCGATGGTCGCGCGCCGTCTCGGGCGTCCGCTCGCGGAGCTGGCCCGCGTCGCGAGCGAAGTCGGCTCGGGGCGACTCTCGAGCCGCTCGAAGCTCGGCCGTCATCAGCCCGGCGAGTTCGGCATGCTCGCCGACGCGATCGACGACATGGCCGCTCGCATCGAACAACAGCTCGCCGATCAGCGCGAGCTCGTCGCGGCGGTGTCCCACGAAATTCGAGCGCCGCTCTCGCGCCTCCGGGTGCTCGTCGAAATTCTCCGAGGCCAGGGCGCGAACGATGCCACCCTCGTGAAGTTCGAACGCGAGATCGTCGAGATCGACGCACTCGTCGGCGATCTCCTGGCGAGCGCGCGACTCGACTTTTCGTTGTTGCGGTTCACCGCCCTCGACGCCGGGCTCACCGCCGCCGAAGCGCTCGAGCGTGCCGGATTGCCTCACGAGCGACTCGTCGTTCGAACGTCGGATCTCGCCTTCGACGGCGACGCGACGCTCTTGGCGCGTGCGCTCGCCAACTTGCTCGACAACGCGAGCCGACACGGCGGCGGCGCGACGTCGGTCGTCGTCCGTGACGGTAACCCGGGCTCGCTCGTCTTCGAAGTCGAGGATCGCGGGCCCGGATTTCCAGCGGAAGTCTTGCCGCGTGCCTTCGAGCCGTTTCAGCGCGGTCACGTCGAGCGGCGCGGCGCGACGTCGCTCGGGCTCGGCCTTGCGCTCGTCCGCCGCATCGCCGAGGCTCACGGAGGCAGTACCTGGGCCGAAAATCGGCCGGACGGCGGCGCGCGAGTCGCGATGAGCCTCGTTCGGCGGCATCCGACCGACGTCTCATCCGCATGCATTTTTTGATCGCGTTGCTTCACGGCCAATGGGAGCCGGGGTGGTTCGCTTCGCTGGTCGCGGGCTCGCAGCTGCTCGCGCTCCTCACGTTACCGTCGGTGCTCCTCCGGCGGCAGGGACGCCCGCGCGCGGCGCTGAGCTGGCTCCTCGCGATGTTCGCGCTGCCGGCGCTCGGCGTCATCGCGTGGTGGGCGTTCGGAAGGACGCACATCGCGCGCCGGCGACGAAAGCGGTTCGAAGCGGCGCGCGCGTTCGCCAAGCGCTACGGCCAGGCCCACACCGAGCTCGGCACGCCGTTCGACCGGATCTTGCCCGCCGACGCCGTCGGCGACTCGATCTTCATGAGCAACGGCAACCAGGTCGAGCTGCTCTTCGACGGCCCGAACGCCTACCCGGCCATGGAGCGCGCGATCGCCCAGGCCAAGCGAAGCGTTCACCTCTTGTTCTACATTTTCCACGATGACGAGACGGGCCGTCGCTTGCGCGATTTGCTCGCCGAAAAAGCGAGAGGGGGGGTCACCGTGCGCGTCCTGGTCGACGCGTGGGGGACTCCGCACTTCGCTGGGAAATTCAGCGATCCTCTTCGCGCCGCGGGCGCGAAGGTCGCGGCGTTCTTGCCGACGCGGCTCCTGCCGCTCCTCGCGCCGCGCCTGAATTTCTCCAATCACCGAAAGCTCATCGTGGTCGACGAAGAGATCGGGTTTCTCGGCGGCATGAACGTGGGCAACGAGTACGCGCGCGAGTGGCGCGACGTCATGGTGCGGCTGCGCGGCCCTTCGGTGCGGGCGCTCGCTCACATCTTTCTCGACGATTGGTACTTCGCGACGAACGAAGACCTCGGTCACGACGTGCTCGAGGTGGAAGAGCGGCCCGGCGACGTCCCGTGCGCGGTCGTCGTGAGCGGCCCGGATCGCGAGTCGTTCATCCACGACGCGTACTTCATCCTGTTCACGCGCGCCGAACGACGGCTGTGGATCGTCACGCCGTATTTCATCCCCGGCGACGCGATCGCGACGGCGATCCGCACCGCGGCGAGCCGCGGCGTCGACGTCCGCGTCGTGCTGCCGCGCTCCTCGGACGTCGTGGTCGCCAAGCTCGCGGCGCGCTCGTTCTATCCAGAGTTCGTCGCCTCCGGCGTGCGGATCTACGAGTACCTCGGCGGCATGCTGCACGCGAAGGTGTGGGTCGTCGACGACGACACCTCGGCCGTGGGCTCGGCGAACCTCGACGCGCGGAGCTTCGGGCTCTCGTTCGAAATCGGGTGCCTCATTCGCGACCGAGGAGCGTCCGATCGCATCACGGCGTGGTGCGAGACGCTCTTCGCCGCGTCCCACGAGATCACCCTCGACGAATGCCTGCGGCGGTCGACCGGAGAAAAGCTTCTCCAGTCGGCCGCCCATCTATTCAGCCCCGTTTTGTGAGGCTGGCGCGGACGCGCCCGCTCATCCGGACGGCGTCAGTTCAACGACGACGGCTCCACTTCGGGCGCTTCGAGCGGACGCGCGACGAAGATCCACCGGGTCTTGGCGTCCGGCCCGACTACGGGGACGTGCTCGTCGGGGACGGCGATGAGGCGGGCCATGATGTCCTCCTCGGACGACTGCACTTCGACCAGCTCGAGCGAGGCGAGCGCGTGCAGGGCCCTCATGATCGATTCGCTGCCGAGCTTCGTCCGGCGATCGAGGTCGGCCAGGGTCGCCACCTGCCGCGTCACGAGTTCGTCGAGCACCACCTGAGCGTTGCGAAACGTCAGCTGATCCTCCGGACCCAGCGGCGCCCAAAGCTCCGGCGGGATGGTCAGAGGCAACGAGCCCAGTTGTTCAGGCAATGAATCCGGAACGCGAGGTTCCATGTTTCTCCTTGCTCCTTCCACGGCGGCGTGTTGCGCGCGGGCAGGAATGTTGCGGTCCAGCACGAAGGCCGGACTAAGTCAGAAGCTAAGCACCGCCTACCCCCTGTCAACATTCGTCGAAACAGACCGGTGACGCGCAGCGACTCGGCGGTCGAGCCCAACGCACCGCGTGAGCACCCGCGACGAACCCGTCGATGATGGCGCCCCAAAAATGAGAGGTGATCCATGGCCGGAAGCGGGCTCCCCCTCTAAGCTTCGGGCGCCTCGAAACCCGCCTCTGGAGTCCCGTTCACGATGCCTGTGGAACTGCTCACGTTGTGCACCGAGCTCGAGCGATTGTTCGATCTCGACGAGCTTCTCACCCTGAGCCGAGACGTGCTCGGGCTCGACCCGCAATCGATCGGCGGCGAAGCCGCCAAGGGTTCGTTTGCGAAAGCGCTCGCGGAGCGATGCCTCGAATCGGACGCTCTCGTCGCTTTGTGCGACGCGCTCGCCGTCGCCAAACCGGACCTCGACCCGCGAGTCCTCGAGCTCCGCGCTCACGGCGCGCGCGGCACGGACGAGCTCGAGCTCGGCGACGAGTTCGGGCCGTTCCTCATTTTGCGGAAGCTCGGCCGAGGGCGCATGGGCTCGGTCTACTTCGCGCGGCACGACGGCACCGACGTGCGGCTCAAGGTGCTGCGACGCGACGCCACGTACGATCGCGTCGGGTTGCATCGGTTCCTCACCGCGAGCCGGCTCGTCGGCGCCGTCGCGCACCCCAGCTTGCCGAGCGGCGTCGTCGCGGGCGACGTGAACGGCCGCTACTACGTCGCCGAGGAGTGGGTCGAAGGGCAAACGCTCGCGACGCGCATCGCGAAGACCGGGGCGATGCACATCGACGAGGCGCGCAGCGTGCTCGTCGGCATCCTCGAAGCGCTGTCGGAGCTCCATCGCCGGCGCCTGGTGCACGGCAACCTGCGACTCGAAAACGTGCTCATCGGCATCGGCGAAGACGGCGGCGACGCGGTTCTTCTCCTCGACGCCGGCGCGCACCATCTCGGCGTGCCGCCGGTGCCGGCGAACGGCCGGAGCGATCGATTGACGTCGATCGGCTCGCCCAAGACGCTCGCGCCGGAGCAAATCGAAGGACGCCTCGCCGACGCGCGAAGCGACCTCTACTCCTTCGGGGCCGTGCTCTTCGAAGTACTCACGGGTCGCTCGGTGTTCGAGGCGAAGACCACCGCGGAAGCCTTCATGGCGCACCTCACGCGCGAAGCGCCGAGACCGAGCCTCGTCGCGCCCGCCGGTTGGGTGAGCTCCGATCTCGACGATTTCGTCGCCGACCTGCTCAACAAGAACCCCGAACGACGGCCTTCGAGCGCCGCCGATCTCTTGGAGACGCTCGGCTCGCTCGGCGGCGCCGGCGCCGAACCGACCGAGGTGATGGACGAAGAGGAGCTCGAAGGGCGCATCCGCGAGCTCATCGAGAATCCGACCGACACGGTCGCCGAAGAGTCGCTCGCGTCCGCCCTCCGCGAGGGCGCGGGAGCCGATCGCCTCGCCGAGGCGTTCCGATTCGCCGCAGACTCGCTCGATCCGGAGTCGGGCCCCGAAGAACTCGCCGCGCAAGGGCGCTTGCTCGGCCGCGCCGCGCGCCTCTACGGCACGACCCTGAAGGATCCGGAGACCGCCGAGGAGCTCTACGCGCGGCTCGCCGATTTGGAGCCGGAGAACGAGGAGACGCGCGCGGCCCTCGAGCGCCTGCGCCGCCACCTCGGCAAATACGACGAGGTCGTCGAGATGCTCCTCGCGCGCTCCGAGGGCGAAGAGGATCGGACGAAAAAGGCCGCGCTCTGGTCGCAGATCGGACGCCTTTATCAGACCGAGCTCGACGACCCCGAGCAAGCGCTGGTCGCGTTCACGCAGGCGCTTTGCGAGGATCCGGAGACGGCCTTGTACGCCGCCGATGTCGAGCGGCTCGCGAAGGGCCCGGACGCTTGGACCGAAGTGCTCTCCGCGTGCACCGAAGCCGCCGAGGGCGAGCTGCCCCGGCCGGCGTCACGGGCGCTCCTCTTGCTCGCCGCTCGCTGGTACGACACGAAACTCCAGCGGCCCGATCTCGCGCTGCCTTGCTATCAGGCGCTCCTCGAAAACGACGCCACCGACGACGCCGCGCTCTCGGGGCTCATCGACATTCATCGAAAATCGCAGCAGTGGTCGGAGCTCGGCTCGATGCTCATGATGCGAGCCGACGCGCCGTCCACCGCGCCGTCGACGGCGCGCGATCTGCGCGTCGAAGCCGCGGGGATTCTCGAAACGCGGCTCGGCGCGACCGACGCCGGGCGCGAGCTCTACGAGCGCGTGCTCGCGGAAGATCCGTCTCACGAGAAAGCGTCGAGTGCGCTCGCCAGCCTCTACGAGAAGCTCGGTGATTCGGCGAAGTACGTCGCCGTGCTCGAAGCGCGCGCCCGTGCGCTCACCGGCGAGGAACGGCTCACGACGCTGTACCGCATCGGCGAGGTGAACGAGCTGTACCTCAAGGACATCCCCGAGGCGATCCGGCGGTACCAAGCCGTCGTCGCCGAGAATCCGCGTCACCTCGATGCGCTCCACGGGCTCGATCGCACCTATAGCCAGACCGGCCGCTTCCGCGATCTGGTGAACAACCTCGAAATGCAGATCACGGCGGCGGCCACGCCGCGGCAGCGCGTGCAGCTTCTCGAACGCGTCGGCGCGATCTGGGACGAGGAATTCCTCGACCACGCGAAGGCGGCTGCGTCGTGGGAGAACGTGCTCGACATCGACTCCGAGCACGACAGCGCGCTCACCAACCTGGCGCGGCACTATCGGCTCCTCGAGCGGTGGAACGACGTGGTGCTCGTCTCGGAGCGGCACCTGGAGCTGATCCCGTCGAGCGACAAGCCGCGGAAGCTCGAGAAATCGCTCTCGCTCGGACGGGTGCTCGCCGAGGGCTTGAAAGTGCCCGAGCGAGCGATCGCCGTGTACGAACGCGTGCTC
>DATBBD010000253.1:0-2522 GCA_036271175.1 Polyangiaceae bacterium
CGTGGCGCTGAGGACCTGCGCGCCTGTCTCTTTGCGCTGAGCGATCCTCGCGTCTAGCAAGGCATCCAGCGCCTTCCGCTGCTCCGTCTTGATCACGGCTTCCCCCGGTTTTTTAGTACCAGCATTAGTACCAGCAAGCCCCCCTTCGCTGTCCCTTCGATTCACAATCCGGCATCTTTTTCGGAGCGGGACACGAGATTCGAACTCGCGACCCCAAGCTTGGGAAGCTTGTGCTCTACCAACTGAGCTAGTCCCGCCTGAAGGGACGCCGAGTCTAGGTCGCGAGGGACGATTCGGCAACGAACGATTGCGCGCCGCTCCGCGGACGGCGAGGGTTCGTTGGTCAGCCGGTAGACGCGCGGTTCTTGACGCGAGAGGCCGCGGTCTCGTATGGACGAGGCGTAAAAAAGGGACGAATCGGTGAACAAAGCGACGATTCATACGGCTTGTGAATGCCAGTCGAAGCTCGGAGCGGAGCTCGACGAACGGCGGCACGTGCTCAGGGCGTGGGCGCGCGATCGGCGCGGCGGCAAGGAGATCGTCGCGCCGGCTCATTCGATCGGCGCGGATAAGCCTCGCTTCGACGTGGCGTGGTCGTGTCCGGTTTGTACGCGAAACCAGCTGCGGTCGTTCTCGGCGGACGCGCTGTCGTTCAGCGCGAGCTGAGCGCGATCAAGCGGCGACGTCGGGCACGAGGCGCGAGAGCAGGTCGCGTGTGACGAGGGCCTTGCGGGTCTCGTTCTGGCGTTCACGCAACCACACGGCGTGAGAGAGCGCCTTGTGGGCGACGTCCGTGCGTCCCACACGCGCGCACTGGACCCCATAAAGTGTCCAGATTTTCGCGTCGTGTTCGTTTTCGTAGGCGGCTTCGCGCAAGAGAAGCATGGCGCGGCGGTCATCGCCTCGACGGCGAAAGCGGAACGCGCGCCGGCAAAGCGCCGCGTCGCGGGGTTCGGGGACGGTGTCTTCGACCACTCGGCGTGCCATCGACCGAGTGACTTAGCGAGTTGCGTGCCAGCGATGAGAGTCCACGGGCGAGACGACCCGCGCTCGTTCAGGTATCGGAAATCAGTGGGATGACGGAGGTCGTCATCATCAATCTTGTGGCGGCTTTGCCGCCGTAACGTGACGGCTCTGCGGGTCGACCCCTGACCCGCATGTCGCGGAACAGCGCCACGAGTGGCCCTTTCGAGAGTGCAATCAGCGTCGAACGCCGGTGTACGAGCCTTGCTCACCGAGTCTCGGGAACCCGCCGACGGTCACATCGACCGTTCATAGAGACCGAGAAGATCGTCGCGCGTGCAGGGCTGTGGGTTCGAGGTGTGACAGGCGTCCTTGAACGCGAGATCGGCGAGCTTCGGAAGGAGCTCGGCTTTCACGCCGACCTCCGCGAGGCCGCCAGGAAGGCCGACGCGGGCTCGGAGCTCGCGCAGAGCTGCCGCGCAACTTCCCGCGCTCCCGTTGCCGCCGAGCACGCGTCCAACCCGACGAAGGCGGTCTTGAGCCGCGCCCTCGTTGAAGTCGACCACCGCAGGTAAACAGAGCGCGTTGGCGAGGCCGTGATGCAGCCCGCATTCGCTCGAGAGCGGATGGGCGAGCGAGTGGCACGCGCCGAGGCCTTTTTGAAACGCGACGGCGCCCATCATCGCGGCTTTCATCATGCCGCCGCGGGCGTCGAGATCGTCGCCGCGCGTCACGGCGTCGACGAGATATTGCGCGACCAGCTCGAGGCCGCCGAGTGCGATCGCGTCGGCCATCGGATGGTCGCCCTTCGAGACGTAAGATTCGAGGCAGTGCGTGAGCGCGTCGAAGCCCGTCGCGGCGGTGATTTTCGCGGGCATGGAGCGCGTGAGTTCCGGATCGAGGATGGCAACCTTCGCCATGAGGTTCGGCGAAAAGATGACGGTCTTGCGTCCCGTAGAACGCACCGTGAGCACGCCCGAGCGCCCGACTTCGCTTCCGGTGCCCGCGGTCGTCGGCAAGGCGATCATGGGCGGCAAGCCCGCCGGAATGTGGACGCCACCGTCGATGGCGTCGTCGAGTTGTTCGAACGGCAGACTCACGCGCGAGCGGAGCACGACGAGCTTCGCCGCATCGATGGGTGAGCCGCCTCCGACCGCAACCGCGCCGTCGGCCATCGCGCGGCGAAAGGCGTTCGCCGCTTCCTCGATGTTGGCCTCGGTGGGGTTCGCTTCCACCGCGTCGAAGAGCACCGGTTCGACCCCCGCCGCGCGGAGCGACAGGGAGATCGGTTCGACGAGGCCGGCGCGCACCACGCCGGAGTCCGCGACGATGAGCGCCCGCTTCATGCCCAGGCGCGCGGCCTCTTCACCCACCCTCGCCGACTCGCCGGGGCCGAAGATCACTCGGGTCGGGAAACTCCAAATACTCGCCATGCTCACACCGTTTCGAAATAGCGCCGCAGCTCCCAGTCGGTGACCGCGCGATCGTACGCGCGCGTCTCCCACCGCCGCGACGCGACGTAGTGCTCGACGAAGGGGGCGCCGAGCAGCTGCTTGGCG
>DATBBD010000254.1:0-8930 GCA_036271175.1 Polyangiaceae bacterium
GCGCGTGATGCGGGCGTGGTGGGCGATGAGGCCGCGGCGGCGTGATTGGGCGACGAAGCGATGGAATTTGGGGAGGTGTTGCCAGAACGGGCCCTCCCAGCCGAGGGAGCCGTAGGCGCGTTTCATCGCGGTGACCATGCCGGCGCTGAGGACGGTCTCGGCGTTCGTCATCCAGTTCGGGTGCGTTTCGGCGGCGCGAACGAGGAGCGTGTAGAGCTCGGCGAGATCGAGCTCCGGCGAGAGATACCAGGACGGGAAAAAGAGCGGATCGTCGGGCTCGAACCAGCCGATGCGCTTGCAATACGCCTCGAGCGGCGTGCCCGAATAGACGCGAATGCCGGTACAGAACAGCACGACGTCGTCGGGAGGCACGTGCTCTTCGCAGAACGCGAGCGTCTCTTTCACGGTGTCGAGCGTCTCGCCGGGTGCGCCGATCATGAAAAACCAGAAGGTGCGGAGCTCGGCGCGGCGAAGCGCCTGCGCGGCGCGAATGACCGCGCCTTTGTCGTAACCTTTTTGCAGGCTCTCGAGAGTGACGTCGGAGGCGCTTTCCGGCGTGCACATGACGGTGCGAAAGCCGGCGCGCTTCATGCTCGCGATGAAGTCGTCGCGAACGCCGGCGGGGTTCAACCCCATCGTCGAGAGCTCGACGGTGAGCGCGCGACGCGAGAGCTCGTCGAGGAGCGCGCGACCGTGCGAGAGCGGCAGATTGAACGTCGAATCGACGAAATCGACGCTGCGGACGCCGTGGGCGAGCACCGCTTCTTCGATCTCGTCGACGACGTCGACCGGTTTTCGCAGACGATACGTGCGCCCTTCGATGCCGTTGTAGACGCAGTACGAACACTTGAGGGCGCAGCCGCGCTTGGTCTGGATCGAGAACGGAGCGCCGTTCTGTGCGTAGTGCTCGAGGTCCACCCAGCGCCACGCTTCGCTCCGCGCGGACGTCTCGAAGTCGCGCGCGATCGCGCGACCGCCGATGGGATCGCCGGGCGCCGCGCGCGGGCCGATCGTCGTGAGGAGCTTGCGCGGGCCGTTGTTCCGCGCGATGAGGCCGGGCACCGACGCGGGGTCGACGTCCGCTCTGGATTCCAGTGCCGCGAGGAGCCGCGGCATCGATTCTTCCCCCTCGCCGACGAGCGCGAAGTCCGCTTCGAGGTATTCGAAGCATTCTTTCGGTGACACGTTGACGGCGCTGCCGCCGATGACGAGCCGCGCCGACGGCGCGCCTTCTCGGAGCGACCGCACGACCGCGTCGCGGATCTCCGTGAGGTAAAACGTGGGCGCCTCGAAGTTGCAGTTGTCGAGGTTCCGAACGGTGATGCCGATCACGTCCGGGCTGCGACGTTGCGCGGCTTCGAGCGCTGCGGCGGCAGGGTCGTCCACGAACGTGAGATCCAGCACTTCGACGTCGTGGCCTGCACGCGCGAGCGCCGTCGCGACGTTGGAGAGCCCGATGGGCACCGCCGGCCAGGGCATCCGTTCCCGATTCGGGTTCACGAGAAGGACGTTCACGGCGATTCGTACGCTACGGACTCGAGCTCTGTCGGTCAACGCAGGGTGGCCGGGAACCCGCCGAGCACGGCGAATAGCGGCCCAAAGGTCGATGACGAGCGAAACGGCGATGAGCCGGAGCGCTCAGGCCGCGTCGGAGATGCCGAGCCGCTCGGCGCCGAGCGATTCTTCGAGCATGCGGCGCGCCCGAAAGAGACGACTCATCACGGTGCCCACCGGAATGCCGAGCTCGTCCGCGGCTTCTCGATACGAAAGATCCGACAGATCGACGAGCTCGACGACGCGGAGGAATTTGCCGGGCAACGCGCGGAGCGCGCGGTCGACCTCGTTCGAGACCAGATAGAGCACGGGAGCAGGCGCTGATTGCGCAGTGAGGTTCGGATCGCCCGCGAATCGTGCAAGTGCCGAGCGCTCGCGCGTCCGGCGGCGACAGCCGGAAATGAAGATGCTGTGCAAGATTTGACTGAGCCACGCGCGCAGATTCGTGCCGGGTTCGAACGAGCTTTCGAAGCGAAGCGCGCGCACGACGGTCTCTTGAACCAGGTCTTCTGCCTCGGTGTGAGAGCGAGAGAGGCGGAGCGCGCGCGCTTCGAGCGATGGAAGCAGCGGAGCGATCGCGTCGCGGAACGCCGACGACCGCGAGGGAGGGTCGCAAACCGACGAGATGGGGTGCATGACGTCCCCTTCCGCAAGCCTCGTGCCACGTCGAGAACGCACGAAACCGAGCAATTTCCGCCAGAATCGCGCGTCCGCCAGGACGCGGGCGCGTGTCAAAGTGGCAGCGCGGTTCGGGCTCGTGTCAGGGCGGCAAGGACTCCGGGCACTTTGTCGGCGATTTCGTGGGCGAGGAGACCGCGATCCGCGCCGCTCTCCGCCGCCCAGTGCTCGCCCGCTCGCCCGTGCACGAACGCGCCGAGGCAGGCGGCGCGAAACGGATCGTCGAGTGAAGCGACGAGCGCCGCGATGATGCCCGACAGCGTGTCGCCCGAGCCGGCCGTGGCGAGCGCGGGCGTTCCAGTGGGGTTTACGACGGGGAGCTCGCCGGGCGCGCCGATGAGCGTGCGCGCACCCTTCAGCAGCACGACGGCGCCCGATCGATCGACGGCGCGGGCGAGCGCGCCGAAGCGGTCCTTTTCGACGTCGGCGGTCGCGATGCCGAGGAGCCGGCCCATTTCGCCGGGATGCGGCGTGAGGACGAGGCGTCCGCGCGCGGCGCGAAGCGCGTCGAGGCGGCCGGCGAAATGCGTCAACGCATCTGCGTCGACGACTTTGAGGCCGTCCCAGGCGAGCACGACGTGCTCGACCACGCGGCGCGCTTCGTCGGAGTGACCGAGGCCGGGCCCGACGGCGACCGCAGACGCGCCTTTCAACGCGTCGTCGAGCGACGCTTCGAGGCGCGACGGATCGATCCGAGCCGTCATTTCTTCGAGCACGCGCTGATCGACGGCATCGGCGGCGTCGGGGAACGTGCAGATCGTGACGAGGCCCGCGCCGGTGCGGAGCGCGCCGCGCGCGACGAGGAGCGCGGCGCCGGTTTTTCCCGGCGAACCCGCGACGACCACGACGTGCCCTGCGCCCCCCTTATGAACATCGATGGGGCGTGGCGAGACCCACCGCGACACGTCGGACTCCTCGAGAAGGCGCGCACTGGTTCCGACGTGGTCGACGAGCGACCGCGGGACGCCGATGTCGGCGACCGTGACGTTCCCGGCGCGCGCGGCGCCGGACGACGTGACGAGCCCGAGCTTCAGACACGCGAACGTGACGGTCTCGGTAGCGGCGACGGAACGGCCGTGCGGAACGCCGGTGTTCGCGTCGAGCCCCGACGGAATGTCGAGGGCGATGACGATCCGGTTCGCTTCGTTCATGCGCTCGATGAGCGCCGCGAAGAGGCCGCTCACGTCGCGATCGAGCCCGGTGCCGAGCAAGGCGTCGACGACCAGGACCGAGCGCCGGAGCTCGTCGGAAAAGCGCTCGACGTTCGCGTCGTCGACCATCACGACGTTCCCGCCGAGCCCGACGAACGCGTCGTGGTTCGCGAGTGCATCGCCGGTGAGTCGATCGCGATGCGACGCAAAGAGAACCGTCACGTCGCGACCGCGCATGCGCAAGAGCCGCGCGACGACGAAGCCGTCACCGCCGTTGTTGCCCGGGCCGCACACGACGGCGACCGGACCGGGGCGCTCTTCGAGGCGACGCGCGACGAGCTCGGTCGCGCCGCGGCCGGCGTTCTCCATCAAGACGAGACTCGGGACGCGGCACACGTCGATGGCGTGCCGGTCGAACGCGCGGATCTGGTCGCGCGAAACGACGGGAATCACCTACGGCCTCGCACGCCGGAGCGCGGCGCTACGGCTCACTCGTGAACTCCCAGTCGTAACCGAGGAGCTCCGCCTTCGGCGTCGGCAAGGATTCGCCGTTCGGGCCGTCGCGACGGACGACGATGGTGTGACGAGACGCGGTGTCTTCGCTTTCGCGCGCCACGACGTTGATGACGTTCACGCCGGGGTTCAACGGGACGTCGATGCCGAAGTTCAACTTCGTCGGGTCGGACGCCTTCTTGTTGGATTGGTAGAACACCTTGCGGGCACCGACGAAGACGTAAGCGTCGAGCACCTGATCCGCGTCGTGTGCGACGCCGCCGATGCGCACATGGTCATCGCGGGTCGCGAGCTTCGCGGGGGCGACCTCGAGCAGCGGCGGCGAACGGCCGAGCAGCGGCTCGAACGTGAACTTCGCGTGCTTGCCGGCCGCCGCGGCGACGGCTGCCGACTCGATGAACCCGAACCGCGTCCCGCCGAGCGACACCTTGGTGAAGTCCGAATACGTGCCGAGACGCTCGACCAGGGAGCCTTTCTTCAAATCTCCCACCACGCGCGCCGCGGTGAGCGGCTGACCGCGCACGCGGGCTTCGGTGTTCACGATGGCGACGTCGTGAGCGGGATCCATCGTCCAGCCGGTGCTCGCGACGGGGATCGACACCTTTTCGCTCGAGACGACGTTCAGGTCGCGATCGGCGATGCTGAGCTCCATCTTGGCGAGGTTGTCCTTCAAACCGTCGAGGACGTCGAACGTGAACGACACCTGACGTTCGTCGCCGGGGTTCATGTTCGAGACGTCGAAACGCCCGTTGTGAAGGAGCAGCCCGTCGCCGGTGAGGTTTCGGATGTTCGCCTGCGTCTCGTACGAGCGGCCCCCGCCGACATTTTTGACGGTCAGGTACATCGTCGCGCCTTCGCCGCGCGCGAGCTGACCATCCCCGTTGCCGGGTCGATCGTCGACGACTTGGTACGTGTAAGCGAAGAGCGGCTGCGGCAGGCTCTTCACCGTTGGCCGGAACTCGACGTCGGCCGGGGCGTCGCCGCCTTCGGCGTTGAAGCGGAGCTTCACGACGTCTTGCCGGGTCACCGCGTTCATCGGCAGCTTGCACACCCGATCGGCGCCGTTCGGCACCGGCGTGGTCGAACCGGCCTTGTGCCCCTCGGTGTCGCACCACCCGAGCGGCGCCTTTGCGGTCACCGTCTTGCCGGGGTCGATGCGACCGAAGAGCAGCTCTTTTTCGTCGTAGTAGCCGCTGTCGCTCTTGGTGATGGCGCGGAGCTCGTAAACGGGCTCGTTGCTCTTGTTCGTCACCGAGACGCGGAGACTCATGGGCTGCCCGGCGACCACGGTGTCGCCGGGGCGATCGGTCGTCACACTGACGTCGAAGTCGGTGCTCTTCGGGCCGCCCTTGTAGCCTTTCGGCGGCGATTCCCAGTCGATGCCGAGCTTCTTCAGCTCCTCGGCGAGAGCGGCGAGCTCCGTCGTCTGTTCCTTTTCGACGAAGGGTTTCGCCGAGGCGACCTCGTCCTGACGGCGGCCTTGCGGCAACTGCGCGACGAGATCGCGCGCGAACCGCACCGGGAAATCGAGCCGGAACTCATCGTCGGTATCGCCGCCGCGATCGATGAGGTCGAGCTTCTCCGATACCGGCATGTCGTAGCGGAGCGTCATGTACGGCTGATCCGGCGCGGCCGAGCCGTTCTGGAGGCTCTTCATCAGGTCGCGTTCGCGCGGCCGATGCTCCGAGCGGACGAGATCCATCTCGAGGGGATCGGCGACCATGCGGTCGAGCTCGATGTCCGGCGTAACGCCGACACCCTGAATCGAAACGTCGCCCGGAGTGAGGTACTGAGCGATGGTGAGCTTCAGCGCCGCGTCGCCGGCGATGCGCGGGAAGACGAGCTGCACGCTGCCCTTGCCGAACGACGTCTCGCCGACGATGACGGCGCGATCGAGGTTCTTCAGGGCCCCGGCGACGATCTCGCTCGCGCTCGCGCTCGAGGCGTTCACGAGGACGACCATCGGGTACGGCGGCTCGGTGCCGCGGCGCTGCGCGACCTTCTCGTCGCGCGGCTCCGACCCACCGACGGTCGCGACGATGACGCCGCGCTCGAGGAAATGATCGGCGACTTTGGCGGCCTGGTCGAGGAGACCGCCCGGATTGTCACGGAGGTCGAGCACCAGGCCCTTGATTCGTTGCTTCTTCCGGAGCCCGTCGAGCGCCTGGTCGAGCTCGTCGGAAGTGCTCGACTGAAACTGCTTGAGGCGCACGTAGCCGATGCCCGGCGCGAGCTGGCGCGAGTCGACCGATTCGATGCTGATTTCTTCGCGAGTGAGCTCGAACGGCTTGGTGTTCGCCCAGCCGTCGGGGCCGTCGCGATGCACCCAGATCGTCACCTTGGAGCCGGGCTTGCCGCGGAGCCGGCCGACCGCGTCGTCGAGCGGCATGTTCAAAGTCGACTCGTTGTTGATCTTGTTGATCCGGTCGAGCCGCTTGAGCCCGGAGCGTCCGGCGGGCGTACCCGGCATCGGGCGCATGATCGTGAGCATCTGATCGCGAATCGAGATGACGATGCCGAGGCCGCCGAAGTGGCCTTGCGTCGAGAGGTTCATCTCCTCGAACGCCTCGGGGCTCATGAACACGCTGTGCGGGTCGAGCGTGCGGAGCATGCCGTTGCACGCTGCGTACTCGACCTCGCGGAGATCGACCTCGCTGTCCTTCAAGTGCTGCTGAAGGAACGCGAACACCTCGCGGAGGCGCGCCGAAACGTCCCAGGGACCCTGCACGTTGTCGACGCGGAAATCGCGTTCGTCGGCGTCGACGCGCACCTTCACGGTCGGCGAGTGCTCGTCGTGGAGCACGATGACCTGCGCGACCTCTTGCTGGACCTGGTCGAGCGCGGAGAGAAACATCAAGCGCGGCTTGACGCGAGTCGGGTCGACGTACTTTTTCCGGATGAGATCGAGCGTCTCGTTCACCGCGGAGAGCCGCGTGAGATCGTAGGTGGTCTTGTCGGTGCCGGGCGCGGTGACGGCTTGCGCGGCGCCGAGCCCCTTCCAGAGGCCGCCGGTGCCGAAGTGCAGCGCGAGGTTCGTCGCGAGTGCAAAAACGCCGAGGACGAAGAGGGTGCGGAGCGCGCGCTCGAAGAGACGCATTGCGGTTCAGTATAGGGCTTGTCGCCGCTCGTCGACCGCGGAAACCGCGCTACTCGCGGTCGAGTCCTTCGGAGGCGCCGAGGCCGCCTCCGGAGGCGGCGCCGCCTCGAGGGGCGGGCGCGGATTGCGGCGGCGGGCCGTCGACATCGACGACCTTTGCGGGAGCGACTTTCTCGTCACGTTCGATCGAATACCGGACCAGCGCCCGTAGGGTTTTGTTCCGCTGGACGTTACCGAGGAGCATCTTGATGTCCTCGTAGACGGAAGGGTCGACGGCGAGCGCGCCGAGCGTTCCCTTGCCCGCCTTGATGCCGTCCACGAGGGTCCGCGCGTCGTGGGCGATGGCGTTCAGATCGCCGACGAGCTGTTGCGTCGCGTCGTCGCCGTAAAGCAGGCTGTGCGCGATGCCGTTGCCCTTCCGCACGCCTTCGAGCGTCGTCGCGAGCTCGTCGGCGGCGTGGCCAATTTGCGTCACGGTGTTCGTCGGGCCTTCGCCGTAGAGCACGTCGTGCGCGAAGCCCGGGCCGCCGTTCACTCGGGCAACCGTGGTGTTGAGCCCGGCGAGCAGGTGGTCGAGCTGCGCGGTGGCCTGGTCGAGATTGCGAACGGACTCCGAGAGCCGGTTCGCCTCTGCGGGATCTTTCAAGAGCCGCCCGACGTAGCCGTCGCTGGTGTCGACCGTCTTCAGGATGTGGCCGAGCGAATGCACCGCGTCGGCGAGGTCCTGCCGAACGCCGGGGTCGGCGAACGTGTCGGTCGTGTGCTGGAGGTTCGTCATCACCGCGTCGGCCTTCTCGCTGATGGCGCCGAGGCGATCGGCGATCGCGCCGAAATCGGTCGGAGGGATGCTCTTGATCTCGGACCCCGGGGGCAGCGGGCTCTTGTCCTGACTGCCGACGGAGACGACGACCATCTTGTCGCCGAGGAGCCCCTTGTTGCTAATTGTCGCGGTGCTATCGACGCGGATACGTCGGGCTTCTTCCTTCACGATGTCCATCGACACGTGGAGGCGGCTGTCCTTGGGATCGCTCGCGTACCCGACGCCGCCGACGAACCCGATGTCGACGCCTCCCATGCGCACCGGCGAGCCCCGCGAGAGCCCCTGCACGTCCTCGAACACGGCGTAGTAGCGCTCCTTGGATTGGAACGCGTGCCGCTCGTCGCCGATGAGAAAGATGACGAGCCCCGCGACGGCCAGACCCGCGGCCACGAACGCGCCGACCTTGACTTCGCGGGAGAGGGCCACCGTTCGAAAGCCTATAGCACCGGAGGGGCTTCGTCACGCCTGCAGGAGCGTCTCGACGTCTTCCTGAACGGGCGCGATTCCTTCGATGAAGTCGTGGACGCGCGGATCCTTCGACGCCTTGAATTCCTCGACGGGCCCGTGAGCGATGATCATCCCGCCCTGCACCATCGCGACTTCGTCGCTGATGGCGAACGCGCTCTTCATGTCGTGGGTGACGACCACGCTGGTGATGTTGAGCTTCCGCTGAAGTCCGGTAATCAGATGGTTCACGCGGGCGGTGTTGATCGGGTCGAGGCCCGTCGTCGGTTCGTCGTACAGGACGACCTCGGGGCGCACCGCGATGGCCCGCGCCAGCGCGACGCGCTTTTTCATGCCGCCGGACAAATCGGCTGGCCACATCGGTTCGATGCCGGGAAGGCCCACCAGCTCGAGCGCCCAGGCGACGCGCTCGGTGATCTCCTGCTTCGTCATCTTGTAACGAAAGTGCTCTTCGAGACCGTACGCGACATTCTCTCTGACGTTCAGCGAGTCGAAGAGTGCCCCACCCTGAAACAACATCGCGATGCGCTGTCGCAATCGGCTGAGTTGCTCGTCGTCCATGGTCGTCACTTCTTCGCCGTCGAAGACGATGCTTCCTTTGTCGGGCGTCAGGAGGCGAATGAGCATCTTCAACATGACGCTCTTGCCGACG
>DATBBD010000255.1:0-1992 GCA_036271175.1 Polyangiaceae bacterium
CGATCGCCGGCGGCTGGGTACGAAAGCCGATCCATGGACGCGAAGGGAACAACGTGACGATCGCGACACCCGACGTCACCGCAGAAACATCGGGACCCTACGTCGACGCAGGCTTCGTCTATCAAGCGTACACCGAGCTCGGCGTTCACGACGGGATGCGTCCGGTGATCGGCTCGTGGCTCATCGGCGGTGAGCCCGCGGGGATCGGGATCCGTGAAACCACCGGGTACGTGACGAGCGACACCGCCTGCTTCGTGCCGCACGTCGTCGGTTAACGCTGGGTCAACAGGCGAATGTCGCCGCGGTAGAGATAGCAGGCGCTGACGGTGAGCGTGCACCAGCAATTGGCGCAATCGGTGGGGCGCATCACGCGTTCGAACGCTGTTGCGACGCCTAGCTCGAAGACGTTCGGCGCCGGTTCGCCGCGCCCCGTTCGACCGCAGGGAAACATGCAGCCGTCGGGTCCGATCGCCACTTCGATGCGGCCGCCGCTGCAGAACGGCACTGGCTTCGGCTCGGGCCAATTGCGAAGATGCTCGAGCGCGAGCATTTCGTTGCCGATCGGTTCGCCCGCCGCTTTGAGACGCATGAGCGCGTCGATCGAATTCCGATACGCGACGACACCGGGCGAATGCTCCGCGGGCGCATCTTTGCCGCTCATGATGTTGCCGACCGCGGGCTGGAAGAGTGCGACGATGCCGAGCTCTTTCGCGAACCGGATGACATCGTCGTAGTAGGGCGCATTGTGCTCCGCGAGCGTCATCCGGAGCGCGACTTTGCAGCCCGCGTCGACCGCGAGGCGCGCGCCGTCCATGGCGCCCGCGAACGAACCCGCTCCGCGTCCGCCGTCGTGGATGTGCGGTTGACCGTCGATGCTGATCTTGACGAGGTCGACGGAGCTCAAGATCCGGCGTTTTCTCCGGATGAGGAGGCCGTTCGTGCTCATCGAGACGCGCATGCCGTGCGATTTGGCGCGCTCGACGAACTGCTCGATACCCTTGTGCACGAGCGGCTCGCCGCCGTCGAAGCAGACCGACAAAGTGCCGAGCGCGGCAAGCTCGTCGATCATACGGAGCGCCGCGCCGATTTCCAT
Source organism: Polyangiaceae bacterium (assembly GCA_036271175.1). Classification (GTDB taxonomy): domain Bacteria; phylum Myxococcota_A; class Polyangia; order Polyangiales; family Polyangiaceae; genus DASZVB01. The sequence goes on from DATBBD010000255.1 coordinate 1,094, forward strand.
TTGTGGGGAACGCGGATCGACCTTGTCGCAATAGGTGCAGTCGAGGTTGCACCGGTGCGTCGGTTCGATGTTCACCATGAGCGGCCGATGCCGCTTCGCGACGCGACTCGCCACGATACCGGCCGCGAGCTTGCCGGCATAGACGACGTAGTCCTTCGTTCCGAAGCGCGTCGGACGATGCGCCGCGTCGCCCTGGTCGGCGACGGCGACGGGCTCGGAAGCCGCTACTCGAGCGGGGATTTTCGGGGTTCGAACGAGGGGAAGACGATGCATGTCAGCTCCGATGAGGGGGGAAGAAGAGAGCGCCGAGAACGATCCAGAAACAGCCGCGCAGGCGCCGGACGAGCGCGACGCTGAGCGCAGTCGAAGCGCCGACGCCCGCAAGCAAGGCGGCGCGCAAAATCGCGGCTTCGACGACGCCGACTTGTCCTGGCACCGGAGCTCCGATCGCCGAGCCTGCGGCAGAGGCGACGCCGAATAGCGCTGCCGTCTTCAGCGAACCCGTGCCGAACAGGCCGAGCAGGAGCGAGAACTCCGCGAAGATCCAGAGCTTGCCCACGTAGTGCAACAGAAACGCGCCACCGACGTCGAGCGGGCGCATGACGATCGCGTCGCAGCACGAACGCGCCGCACGGCGAACGCGAATGACGGCGGGCCGCGTCGCGATGCGACGAACGATGGCGAGGACGGACCCCGTCGCGATGCGACCAACTACTACGACGGCGGGCCGCGTCGCGAACCGGCGCGTCACGGCGGCGACCCGTGACGACCCGCGGACGGCCCCCCAGAAACCAGCGACGACAGCCGCGCCGATGAGCGCCGCGAGCACGGACGCGCGCGCGACGGATGAGCTCATCAACGGAACGCCGGCGAGAGCGACGCCCGAGGCGAAGAACGCG
>DATBBD010000256.1:0-3041 GCA_036271175.1 Polyangiaceae bacterium
CGACGTTCTCGGCGAGGTGATGCTGCAAATCTGCGTCGAACCGATCCCGGTGCCGTCTGCGATCGCCGAAGTGCCCCGTGGGTTCGACGAGTGGTTTTTGCACGCGACGAAGCGCGATCCGGAAATGAGGTTCCAGTCCGCGAGAGAGCTCGCCGCCGCGCTCCGCGAAATTCTCGGAAAAACCAGCGAAGCCTTCAGCGATCGGCCCAATTCGAACGGGGCGCGACCTCTGCCGACGGCCGGCATGGCGGCCGAAGAATCGGCGCCGCCGGACGCGGACGGAATCATCGGAACGAACGACACGACCGGCGCGAACCGAACCATCGAGCCCGCGGTGGTTGCGCGGAGCGCGCCGGCGTTCGGATCGACGACGGGCGCAATCTCGCAGGACGACCGTAAACTCGCGAGCGGCGCGGCGCAGGCTCGTCGTCGCGTTCCGCTCTGGGCCGTCGTCGCGATTGCGTTCACGTTGTTCAGCGGAGGCGTCTTGTGGCTTCGCGGTGCCGGGCGAGGGAGCGAAGGCGGTTCTGCCGTCGAGGCTCCCTCGGCCGCGACGCTTCACGTCGCCGGGCCGAGCGCGCGCGCCTTGCCCGTCGAATCTCCACCGACGTCGGTCGCGATGGCTCCGTCGGCAATCTCGACCGAAACGGCAATGCCAGCTCCGTCCATCGCTCCTCGGATCTCCGCGTTTGCGGAGCCTGGCGTCGAGCATCGGGTGGCGCCCAACGCGGGCAAGCCACGCCGCACTGCGCCGCTCTCGAACGCCGGTGCGAAGAGTGCGCCGAGAGCATCGCCATCGGCTTCCGCTCGGATCCCGCCTGCGGCTCCGAATCCGAATTCAAACCCGCTCGACATTCGCTTTTGACGGTTCTTCTCGCTCGCGAATCGATTCACTCGACCATGCTTCCGATCACCCGCGTCTTTACTCGTTCGTTGCCCCTTCGCATCGTTCTCGTTGGGGCGGTGCTTGCTTTCGACGCTGCGGCCCAAGGAACGTCGGCGGTCGCCGAAGGGTTGTTCAACCAGGGGCGCACTTCGTTCGACGCCAAGAACTACGAAGACGCTTGCCCGAAGTTTCGCGAGAGCGATCGTCTGGAGCCGGCGACGGGCACGAAACTGAACCTCGCACTGTGTGAGGAAGCGCGCGGCAACGTCGCGACGGCCTGGGCGCTCTTTCGCACGGTGATCGAGCGACTCACGCCGGCAGATCCGCGCTACGCGATCGCCGACGAACACCGCCAGGCGCTCACCGCGAGGGTGCCGCACGTCGTGATCCGTCCGAAATCGACGGCGCCATCGGGAACCACCGGCACGCTCGGCGACCTCGAGCTCGTCAGTGCGATGTTCGGCGCGCCGCTCCCGATCGACCCGGGCCCGCGCGAACTCGTCGTGCACGCGCCCGGCCACGATGACGCGAAGATCCCGTTCACTACGGTCGAGGGACAGACGGTGGCCATCGACATGGAGCCCGGACCGCCCACCGCTTCGCCGAGTCCGCTCCCGTCTCGTCGGCCCGATGCTCTCGACGCGGCTGCGAAGCGACGGACGTGGGCCTACGTCTCGGGCGGAGTGGGTCTCGCGGGCGTCGCCGTCGGCACCGTGTTCGGCGTGCTCACGCTCACCAATCGGAGCCAAGGGCATGCCGATTGCCCGAACGCGAGCGCGTGCAAGCAGTCGGGCGTCGACGCGTACGATCGCGCGCGCACGTTTCGAACCGTGAGCGATGTCGGGTGGGCCGTCGCGATCGCCGGCATCGGCGCCGGTGCCGTGCTCTATCTGACGAGTCGCCACTCTCCGAAAGAGATGGCGCTGGCCGTTCACGTCGAACCAGCGTCGGCGGGGCTCTCCTTCTTTCACCGCTTTTGAGCGCGCGCACGTTCTTGCGCGACTGAGCAAAGGCTTGCTCGCGGCCGCGTGCACGGTCTTGCGCACGCGTTGCGCGCGAACATGAAAGGCAATTGATTACGGTAACTTACTCACCGGCATGTCTGCTGCAATGGGTCCTCTCGTTCGTGCGCATTCGAGCGCCGAACCACCAAAGGAACCGACGATGTCTCGCTTCACGACTTCACTCACTGCCCTCATCTTGGCGTTCGCGCCGACCGCATGCTCAGGCTCCGGTGCCGGTTCCGCGGCTGCGCCGAACACTCAGCCCGACAAGGACGGTGACGGCGCGAGCGATGCGAAAGACCTCTGCGACGGCACGTCGTCCGGAGTGACCGTCGGTGCGGATGGTTGTGGTGCTGCAGAGGACGGCGACCACGATGGGGTCCCCACGGCGAACGATCTTTGTCCGGGTACGCCCGCGGGCGTCGCTGTCGATGCATTCGGCTGCTCGGCGGACCAGCGCAAAGACGGCGCGGGCAGCGCGATTTTCGCCGGCTCACCGGCGAGCGCGTCAGCTCCTTCCAGCGACGGAAGGACGCCGAGCAATGGCGCGGCGAGCAACGGTGCGGCAACCGGTGTTGCCAAGACGGGAAGCGGGAACGCTCCGGCTGCGAGCTCGCTGTCGAACGCGGTGACTTCGAGCGGCGGCACGCTCGCGTGGGCCGCGAGCGAGCTCGCGAATCCGCCGGAGACTGGCAGCGTGAACAAGGGCTTCATGGCCATCGTCGTCGACCCCAAGAGCGACCATCCCTTCGTGTTTCACACGTTCTCGACGAACGTCACCGAAAGCGCGGACGGCTATCAAGTCGCCGGCTCGCTCTTTCTGACGACGCCTCTCGGAATGATCCCGATCGCGAACGCGTCCGTCACGTTCGCATACGGCGCAGATCGCACGCTCGGACTCGAGACCGTGCGCGGTGACGCGTCGGTGCCCTTTCCAGGGCTTGGATTCTTGAGTGGCGTCCAGGTGGACGACCTGGTTTCGGCCTCCGTCGGCCTCGACGTCGGCGCGAATCTGAAGAGCCTCGGCGCGCCGCTGAACGACGATCGGAGCTACCTGTTCTTCCGGTATCGCCAGGGCTTTTCAGCGAGCGTCGGCCCCGTTTCGTTCGCCGCGCCGGGCGGAGAAGACGGCACGCTCGTCGTCGACCCGA
>DATBBD010000257.1:0-4555 GCA_036271175.1 Polyangiaceae bacterium
TACATGCTGGTCGGCGCAACGGCGTACCGCATGCTGCACGGCTGGTCGCCGAACGTCGTTCAACCGGGCGAGCCCGTCCTCATCTGGGGCGGCGCGGGCGGCCTCGGTTCGATGGCGATTCAGATCGTCAAAGCCGCGGGCGGCCTTCCCGTCGCGGTGATCAGCGGCACCGACAAGGTCGACTACGTGAAGAAGCTCGGCGCGGTCGGTGCGATGAACCGCAAGGACTTCAATCACTGGGGCATGCTCCCGCACTGGAAAGACGACGCCGCCTACGGCAAGTGGATGCAAGGCGCGCGCGCATTCGGCAAAGCCTTCTGGGAAGCGCTTGGCCAAAAGAAGAACCCGACCATCGTGTTCGAGCACCCGGGTGAAGACACCGTGCCGACCTCGACGTTCATGTGCGAGACCGGCGGCATGGTCGTCATTTGCGCCGGCACGACCGGCTACAACGCGACGATCGACCTTCGTTACCTGTGGATGCGACAGAAGCGCTTCCAGGGTTCGCATTTCGCGAACGACGGGCAGGCGAAGGGCGTCAACGACCTCGTGATCGCCGGCAAGGTCGACCCGTGCCTCTCGCGCGTCTTCGGGTTCGACGAGACCGGTCCGTGCCATCAGCTGATGCGCGAGAACCGGCACCCGAACGGCAACATGTCGATCCTCGTGAACGCGACCAAGCAAGGCTTGAAGAGCCTGCGAGAGAGTCGCTGACGCGAGCCGTGGAGCAAGTGATGAAAACGAACTCCGGTAACTTTTTCGAAGACTTCAAGCGCGGCGCCAAGCTCGTGCACGCGGTTCCGCGCACGATCACCGAGGGCGACGCATCGCTCTACATTTCGCTCACCGGCGATCGCTCGCCGCTGCCGTCGTCCGCCGAGTTCGCGCGCTCCCTCGGATTTCGCCGCGAGCCGATCAACGACCTTCTCGTCTTTCACATGGTGTTCGGCAAGACGGTGAACGACGTCTCGCTCAACGCCGTGGCGAACCTCGGGTACGCCGCGGTCCGCTTCCTCGAGCCGGTGTACCCGGGCGACACCGTGCGCTCCGTCACCGAGGTGATCGGCAAGAAAGAGAACAAGAGCGGCGAGAACGGCGTCGTGTGGGTTCGTTCGAGCGGCACCAATCAACGCGGCGCGACGGTCCTCGACTTCTATCGCTGGGTCATGGTCAACAAGCGCGATCCGAAGACGCCGACGGACGCGAACGACACGCCGGACTTGCCCAAGCAAGTGTCGCCCGAGGATCTCCGCACTCCTGCCGGTCTCCACCTCGACGAGTTCGAACCCTGGGTCACCGGCGGCCGCGCGTTCTTCGAGGATTACGAGAAGGGCGAGCGCATCGACCACGTCGACGGCATGACCATCGAGGAGTCCGAGCACGCGATCGCGACGCGGCTCTACCAGAACACCGCGAAGGTGCACTTCGACGGCTTCGCCGCCAAAAATACGCGGTTCGGCAAGCGTCTCATCTACGGCGGCCACATCATCAGCCTGGCGCGCGCGCTCGCATTCAACGGGCTCGAAAACGTGCTCTCGATCCTCGCCTGGAACGGTGGCACCCACGCCAACCCGACCTTCGCCGGCGACACCATCTACGCCTGGAGCGAAGTGCTCGACAAAGCCGACCTCACCGGCCACACCGATTGCGGCGCACTCCGTCTCCGCCTCGTCGCCTACAAGAACCTCGACGCCAAAGCCGAGCCGTTCCCGCTCAAGGTCGAAAAGGATGGGAAATCCGTCTACCACCCGAACGTGGTGCTCGACCTCGACTACTGGGTTCTAGTTCCGAAAAAGCGCTGATCGCGATCGAGGCTCGCTCGCTGCGAGCACGCGGCGATCTGACCGCTCTCGGTGCTCGCCGTACGAGTGTACGGCTGCGCGCCTCACCCGGTCATCTCACCACGCGGTCTTTGCGATCGAGCCTCGATCCCGTGAACTGGTCGCGCAGGAACGCATCGGATCCGGAGAGCTCGTTCACGGGGGCGCGGGGTCGAACGGGTCCCTGCCCGTTCGAGTCGTCCGCAGCTCGTGCTAGACGATCGGCGTGAGCGACGATAGCGACGACATCAGCCGCTGCCTCGAGGACTCGTCCGTTTCTTGCGATGGGTTTTTTGGGGCTCCCTGGGCGTCGTGGTCGTCGGCGTGGCGTCGCTCATCGCGTGGAACGCCTACCGCGAACGACGGTGGGAGAACGCGGACCAGAATGTCGCCGTTCTCGACCTTCGCACGCCCGTGGTCACTCGCGCGCCGGGGTCCGCGTCCGTCGTCGCGCATCGTGAAACCAAGGGAACCAAGCGGCCGCACAAGGTCGAGCGGTGACCGTCATCGCGGACTGACTTAGACGAAGCGGCATTGCACGCCGACCGTGTCGTACGCGCGCCGCGCGCGCTGATCGCAGGTGGCGCCCGGCGCGTGCCGGGTTCGGGAGAATGTGACGAGTTGGCGGGCCCGAGCGCTCGATTGTGGCGAGATGGTGTGTTGCGAACTATCGCCCGAGGGCCTTCAAAACGACGAAGATGAGGAATGCTCCGCCGATGCCGCCTCCGAAGAGCATGTAAAGGAAGGCCCATCCTGCGGCGAGAACCGGTGTCGTCATTGCGATTGATTCGACCATTAGTGAAAGCTCCTGTCGTTTTGCGAATCCCGCGACGCGGCGTTCGCGTGCGTGAGAGCCTCTAAGGGCAAGTAGCTTGCCAACCGTGCCCGACGACTCAGCGGCCTCTCGAGAGCGCACTGCGCAACGGCTCGCGCCGCGTTGGCACACCACCGGGCTGATCGCGGTGATGGTCGCCGTGGCGTCGACCGGAGCGGCGCTGTCGCTGCTCCATCGCGGCGCGCCGCGTCCTGTGCCCGCAGGTTCGCGCATCGTCGACGTGTATCTCCCGATGCTCGTCGTAGAGTGGGGGCTCGTCCTTTACGTTTGCCGGATCGGGCGACCGCGAAGTGCGCTCGGCCCTCTGCTCGGCGAGGGGCGCTTCACCGTCGCGCGCGTCTTCGCGGACCTCGGCGTCGCCGTCGCTGGGTTCGTCCTCATCGAGGGGTTCGCGTTCGCGAGTGCCGCGCTCGTCGGAACCAGCGCGCACGCAGCGATGACCGCGTTGCTCCCCGTTGGCACCGCCGAGCGTCTCGCCTGGGTGTTCGTCGCGACGAGCGTCGGGTTCAGTGAAGAAGTCGTCTATCGTGGTTACTTGCAGACGCAGCTCGCCGCGTTCACCCGGAGCCCAGCGATCGCGATCGCGTCTCAAGCGGTGTTGTTCGGTATGGCCCACGCCGAGCAAGGCGTCGGTGCGGCAACCCGGATGGTCATTTACGGCGCGGGGTTCGGACTCGTCGCGACGTGGCGACGCTCACTGCTGCCCGGGATCGCGTGTCACGTCGCGATCGATCTGTTCAGCGGCTTCGTGGCAGGGCGCTGACGCGCGCGCTTCGCGGCGAGCTCTGATCACGGGCTCGACCTCGACGCGGTCGCCGCGATTCATTCGGTCCGACGGGTCGTCGGTGGGTGCTTCCGCGAAGGGTTCAGAGGCGGCGGCGCCGGACGCCTTCGATGAGCGTGGCGATGACGACGAGGAGCTCTCCCGGCTCGACGGGTTTGGTGAGATGCACGTCGAAACCGGCGCGTAACGCCGCGGTGCGGTCCTCGCTGCGAGCGTAGGCAGTGAGAGCAATCGCGGGAATGAGAGACGGTTGGCCCGGAAGAGCGCGCACCTTGCCGATGAGCGCGTAACCGTCCATCTCCGGCATTCCGATGTCGCTGATGAGCAGGTCGAACACGCCGAACGACAGCGCGGAAAGGGCCTTATCGGCGTCGGCCGCGAGCGTGACGTTGCTCTCGCACTGCTCGAGGACGTATTGGAGTAGCTCCCGCGTCTCCGATTCGTCGTCGACGACCAAGATGCGAAGCCCGCTGAGCGCTGAAGGGGACTCGAAGGTCGTGCGCGATAGATCGGGGGGGTCGGGAACGGTCGGCGTGGGCGTGGCGCGAAGTGGCGCCGTGGGGAGCCTCACGACGAACGTCGCGCCTTGGCCTTCACCGTCGCTGAGCGCCTCGACCGTGCCGCCGTGCAGCTCGACGATGGAACGGACGATTGCCAGGCCGAGTCCGAGGCCACCCGCCTTGCGCGAGATCTTCGCGTCGGCTTGCTTGAATCTATCGAAGACGTGCGGCAAGAACGCCGCTGGGATGCCCTGACCGTTGTCGGCGACGACCAGCTCGACGTACGACTGTTCACGGTGCAACCGCACATGCACGCGTCCGGCCTTGGGAGTGAACTTGATGGCGTTCGACAGCAGGTTCCAGACGACCTGCTGCAAACGATCCGCGTCGCCGACGATCGTCGCGTGAGAGTCGAGGACGGGCTGCAAGCGAACCCCTTTGAGCTCGGCCGCCGGGCGAACGGCTTCGATCGCGGACTCGACGACGCGCACCATTTCGGTGGGCCCGACCGCCAGCACGACTTTGCCCTGCTCGATGCGCGCGAGGTCCAGCATGTCCTCGATGAGCCGCGCTTGCATCCGGCCGTTGCGTTCGATCGTCTCCAGCGCCTTCGGGA
>DATBBD010000258.1:0-10318 GCA_036271175.1 Polyangiaceae bacterium
GCAATACGGCCTTGCTCGTGACGTCGTCGTCACTCGACATCATGCAACCCTGGACGGTGCGCGACGCCGAGCTCGACGTCCTTCGCGCCGCCGTCCCCGACGTCCGGCTGTTGAACGGCGCGATGGCGCTCGGTGCGCCGCGCTTTCGTTCGGGCGCCGCGAGCTTCCGAGGGCGCGTGCACTACGCAGAAGGAAGCGCGACGGCGACGTGGAAAACGGCGTTACAAAAAGTCGTGCTCGATGCGGGCGACGCTCGGCTCGAGGCCAGCGCCGTCGCGGCCCTCGACGTCGCATCGGGAAGCGTCGAGCAGGGCTCGGGCGTGCTCGCGGCGCACGTCGAGGGCGGCGCGCTCCGCGTCGACGAGCCGTCGAAAAAATACGTTTCGGTGAGGGGATTCGACGCCAAGGGAGCGATGGCTCGCGTCGGGGGCGCGTCGCGGGGGTTCCTCGCATTTCGGATGCCCGCGTTCGAAGCGGGGTCGGGCGGCTCGACGTGGACCGCGCGAGCGTCTCTCCGCGGCGATTTCGCCGACGAAAGTCGTCTCGGTCGGGAGCCGCACGCGAGCACCGCGATCCGTTTTGCCGACGCGCGGATGTCGGTCGACGGCAAGCCCGCTGCGCGCGCCAAGTTGCTCGAGATCGGCGGGCTCCTACGACGCGTCCGCGACGGCACCGAGAGCGGGACGGCGACGGTCGCCGTCCACGACGGCGAGATGATCCCGGGCACCACGGAAATTCGAGGGAGTGCCGATCTCGACGCTACCCTCGACGCCTTCGACCCCGAGCGCAGTACCGGGACCGCGACCGTGCGTCTCAAGACGTCGGCCATCAGCCTGGACGATGCGACCCGGAGCGTGGATTGTCCGTTCGCGCACGCCGATTCGTTTTCGACGGAGGGTCGTATCTCGCTCTTCCCCGATTCGCGCGCGACGGCCTACGCGGAAGGCGTATTCAAGAACGTCGTCGGGCGCTGGGGGGATTTCACGATGTCCGGCGACGGCACGTTCGCGTCCGAGGTGAAGAAGGAGCCTCGCGATTCGAAGATCGCCGCGACGATTCAGGCGAGCAGTGTGCGCTTGAAGAGTGGCTCGGGACCGCCGGCGGACTGGAGCGCGGAGCTGCCGCGCGCGACGGTGCAGGCCGACGTCGACGTCGTGGGCTCGACGGTTCGCGGACCGGTGACGGTCACGGTGCGGGACGCGAACGCCGCGATCGGGCGGACCACGATGCGCACCGACGTGAACGCCGCGATCGATCTGTCTAAGTTCGATCTCGACGACCGCTCGGGGAGTCTTTCCGGACATGTCCAGGTCCTCGACGCGGCGGTGAGGGCCGGCGATCGGACCGTGACGGGCTGGTGGGCGGATCTCGCCGTGTCGCCGACCGAGTTCACCGCAATGAACAACCTCGACTTCACGGGTAGGGTGCACGCGAAATTCCGCGACGCCTTGCCGGCACTGCATATCCTCGCGCACGAGGACAAGGTGCCGAAGTGGTTACCTGGCCTCCTGCCGTTGAACGGGCTCGCGGGCGTCCTCGACGTACGCCGTGAGTGCCGGCTGACCGACGTCGGGGCGCCGAGCCTCTCCGGCGGGCCGCTGTCGGCGCTCGGACACTTCCAGACCTCGCCGGGGGCAACGCGGGCCGCCGTATTGGTGCGCCTCGCGGCCCTCGAATTCGTCAGCGTCGGAGTGGCACTCGACCAAAACGACGCCGATATCACGTTGTTCGCCGGCAAGAAGTGGCTCGCCGAGCACTCGTCGAAGCTCGACGCAATCCTCGCACAGACCGCGACCGACCCTTGCCCCCCCACGCCGCGGGAGTGTTCGAAGTGATTGCCGCGTCCCCCGGGCGCCCTTACACCCGATGACGAATCATCGGCATGTCGACGACTTTCCGCGGAATACCGCGACTTGTTTTGTTCGCGTTCTTTCCCTGCGCGGCGTGGGTCGCGGCGTGCGACGAGCCCGACGCTCTCACGCCCGTCCAGGCCATGGCCCTCCCGGAGCCGCCTGCGATACCGCTCGGCCCCGCGGTGGTGCCGCTCCCGCGTGACGACGGCCGGCTTCCCGGTGGCGTGAATCCGTTTTCGTACCGGCTCCGACTCCGACTCGATCCACGCGCCGATCGATTCGCGGGTCACGTCGAGATCGACGTCGACGTCGAAGAGCCGACGCGCGCGATCGTGCTCCACGGGCGCGGCTTCAAGATCGACTCGGTCGTCGTGCAGAGTGCCGAAGGCAAAAAGATCGCCGCGACGGCCACGTCGCGCGCCGCACTCGGTTCGAAGGGCGAACCCGAAGAGCTCGTGGTGACCACCGCGGAACCGCTCCACGACGGCCCAGCGACGCTCGTCATCGACTACGAAGCGCCGTACGCCTCGCGTCTGCGCGGGATCTACAAGGTCGTCGAACCGAACGGCGCCTATGTGTTCTCGCAGTTCGAGCCGACCGATGCGCGGCAGGCGTTTCCGTGTTTCGACGAGCCGTCGTACAAGACCCCGTTCACGATTTCGGTGACGACCCCCGACGGCAACGTCGCGTTCACCAACACGCCCGAGGAAACGCGTCATGCGGCGGATCCCGGGTTCACGACGTTCCAGTTTCAATCGTCGCTTCCGCTGCCGACCTATCTCGTCGCGGTTGCGGTAGGGCCGCTCGAGGTGCTCCCCGGAGCGACCGAGCCGACGCCGTTGCGCTTGATTGCGACGCAAGGGCGGTCGCACCTCGGCGCGCTCGCGCTCGAGACCGCCGCGCAACAGCTGCCGCTCCTGGAGAAATATTTCCGTTCTCCGTATCCGTACGCGAAGCTCGATTTCGCGGCCGTGCCGAACTTCTCGGCCGGCGCGATGGAGAACCCGGGTCTCATCACGTTTCGAGAAGAGCGCTTGCTCGTCGATCCGGCGACGGCGTCGGTCGGGAGCCGAGTGTCGCTTTACGGCGTGCTCGCGCACGAGATGTCGCATCTCTGGTTCGGCGATCTCGTCACCATGAGCTGGTGGGACGATCTCTGGTTGAACGAAGGCTTCGCGACGTGGAGCGCGACGCGCACGCTCGATGAATGGCGACCCGAGCTCGGCGCGGGCGAAGACGCGGTGGCCGACACCGGGCGCGCGATGCGCGGCGACACGCTGTCCACGTCGCGCCGCATCCGCGAACCGGTGCGCAGCACCACGGAAGCACTCGAGGCCTTCGACGGCATCACGTATCAAAAGGCGGCCGCGGTGCTCGCCATGACCGAAGCATGGCTCGGCAAACCCGTCTTTCAGACGGGCATCGTCGCCTATCTCACCGAGCATCGGTGGGGGAACGGCACCGCCGAAGATCTGTTCGCGTCGCTCGAAGACGCGAGCAAGAAGGACGTCACGTCGGTGATGTACGGGTTCACCGAGCAAACCGGCGTCCCGAGCATCGACGCCGAGATCGCCTGCAACGACCACCACCCGTCGCTTCATTTCGCCGAGCACGAATACGCGCCGCTCGGCGCGACGGCGGGTCCGCGGAAATTCTGGAAAGTCCCGGTGTGCGTTCGCTTCGGCGACGGGGCTCACGACGGCAACGTCTGCACGTTGCTCGACACGCCGGAAAAGACGGTGCCGCTCGAGGGCGCCGCGTGCCCGACCTGGCTCTATCCGAACGTCGACGAGGCGGGTTACTACCACGCGAACATCCCGCTCCCGATGCTGGAACGCCTCGCCGCGCTCCCCGCGGGCAAGCTGTCGGCGCGCGAGCGACTCGGTCTCCTCATCGAGGCGCGCGCCCTCGTCGACAGCGGCAAGCTCGACGTCGCGGATTTTCTGCGCGTCGCGGAAAAATTCCGAGGCGACCTCGACCATACGGCCCTGGGTGAGCTCGGGGACTTCGTGGATTTTTTGTTCACCGATCTCGTCCCGGCCGTCGGCGAGGCGTCGTTTCAACGCTGGGTCCGGGCTCAATTCGGTCCCGCGGCGCGCTCGCTCGGCTGGGTGCGGCGCCCGAAAGATCACGAGAACGACGAGATGGCGCGTCGCACCGCGCTGGCGGTGCTCGGCGATGCCGGCGGCGACCCCGGCGTGCTCGCGATAGCGACGACGTTCGCGCGCGCGTGGCTCGAACACCCGAAGACGGTCGACGGCGACACCGCGAGCATCGCGGTTCCACTCGCGGCGATCCACGGTGACGCGGCGCTCTTCGACGCGTTTCTCCGCCGCCTCGGCGCGCCGGCAACTCCCGAAGAGCGCGTGCTCGCGATCACCGGGCTCGCGTCGTTCACCGATCCGGCGCTGGTCGATCGAACGCTCGGTCTCTTGCTCGACGGCACCATCCGGGCGCAGGATCAGATTTACGTCGTGCGCCGCCTGTTCCGGCGTCCCAAGGTGAGGGAGCGCGCGTTCGCGTTCATCGCGGCGCACATCGACGCACTCTTGCCGAAGCTGCCGTCGCAGATGGCGTCGCGGATGGTGTCCATCGTGTCCCGGGCCTGCTCGCCGGAAGAAGTGGATCGCGCCGAGGCCCTGTTTCGCCCGCGCCTCGCGTCGCTCGAAGGCGCCGACCGCGCGCTGAATCAGTCCATCGAAATCGGCCGTCGCTGCATCGCGTTCAAGGCGCGCCACGAAGCGCCGTTCGCGAAGAGGCTCGGCGTCAAGCCGCGGGCCGACGTCCCAGATGCGGCCAAAGTCGCGAAACCGCGTTGAGCGGTCCGCTCGGACGACGAGCGTTCAAACGACGCGGAGCGACCGGCCAGCGAGCACTTCGTTGTGCGAGCCCTGGCGATAGCCGGCGAGATCGACGGTGACGTACGAGAAGCCGTGCCGCTTGCCGGCGGCCACGAGCGCGTCGCGGACGTCCGGCTGGACGACGCGCGGCAGTTCGCTCTGCCCGACTTCGATCCGCGCGACGGCGTCGTGCCAGCGCACCCGGAGCTGGCGAAACCCGAGCGCCCGGAGGTCCGCCTCGAGGCCCGCGATCTGGTCGAGGCGCTCGCGCGTGACCGACGTGCCGTACGGGATGCGGCTCGAGAGACACGCCGCGGCCGGCTTGTCCCAGACGTTCATGCCGAGGCTCTGCGCGACCGCGCGCACGTCGGCCTTGTGAAACCCCGCCTCGATGAGCGGGCTGCGGACCGCCGCATTCTTGGCCGCCGCGAGACCCGGACGATGATCGCCGAGGTCGTCCAAGTTGGTGCCGTTCGCGATGGCCGCGAGATGCCACTCGACCTGCTTCACCTTGGCGATGTCGTAGAGCTCGGTCTTGCAGTGGAAGCAGCGGTCGGGGCCGTTCGCGACGTAGCCGGGACGGAGCATTTCGAAAGAGTCGACGAAGCGATGCACCGCGCCGAGACTCTCGGCGATCGCCCGCGCGTCGGCGCGCTCGGACTCGGACAAGCTGGGGCTCACCGCGGTCATGCCGACGGCGCGTTCACCGAGCTCTCGGGTGGCGACGGCGAGGACGAGCGCGCTGTCGATGCCTCCCGAATAGCAGACGAGCACCGAGCCCATTTCCCGCATGATTGCGGATAGATGAGCGAGTTTTTCGGCGGTGTCTGAACCGGCCTGGGGGGCAGCGCCTGACATACGCACAGCAATGTAGCGCGGGGGCGTTCGACTCACCACTCTTGGAGGAGGGTGAGGCCCGCATTGGCCAGGGGAGCCCCTGCGAGGACCGCCGTGTGAGGCTCGGTCTTATCGTGGCCTCCGACCACCAAGAGCGTCACGCCGCCCGCGAGGACCACCGCGCCGCTGATCATGAGCACGTTGGTGGCGGCCGTGAGGGTTTGCACCGAGCTCTTCGCGCTGTCGACGTCGGCTTCGCTCTTGTACGCGCCGCCGGTGCAGAGCTCATTGGGGCAATTGTGCTCGAGGTCGCTCCGTCGATTGTTGCGCGCGAGCCAGGTCACCGTTCCGGCAATCAAGGTGGCCGCACCGACCGACGCGGTGATCCAGCCCGCCGGCGTGACCCACGACGGGCCTCCACTCTTGTCGTTCGCGCCCGCGCCGGGGGACGCGGCGACGGCATCGCTCGCGCCCGGTTCGAGCTCGATGGTGAACGTAACCGCGCCGCCCTCGGCGACCGACCAATGCTTCGTCCACGTCGCGAAGCCGGGCGCGTTCGCGACCAGGTCGTGATCGCCGGGGTCGACGACTTGTGGCGCATCGACGATGTCACCGGGGAGCGGCGCGCCGTCGAGGGTCAAGGTGAGCTTGTCGTACGCTCGGGCGCTCCGCACCGTCGTCGTGGCGAGGCGAGGCAGCGTGCGCGAGAGCTCGGTGTTCGCTTCGGCGAGCGCCGTTTTCACGGCCGGCGACGCGTCGGCGGGCGCGCCGTCGCGGATGATGCGGCGCCAGAGCTCCGTCGCCGCGACGAGCTTGCCGTCTTTCACGCGACACCGCGCGAGATATTGCAGATGCACCGAGGCGTGGTGCAGCGACTCGGCGCGTTCGAGGAGCGGCGCGCCGCCGGCACAATTGCCGCCTTCGACCGCGTCGATTCCTTGAATCGCCAGCTGGCGCGCCGTGGCGACCTGCTCGGGGTCGGCGTGCGCGGTCGCCGCGCTGAATGCCGCGCCGTAGAGCAACGACCAGGCGAGCGGTCTTTTCATCCCGACCCGACGATAAGGTGGTTTCCGGCGCGCCGTCTACAAATCCGCACCAGCAACCTGGCTCGACTGAAAAGGCTCGCTTTATCCCTCGAGACGCGCGCTCAGTCGCCGATAGAGCTCCACCGATGCGTCGATCTCCGACTTTCGAATGGAGACGCTCTCGACGTTGATGCCGATGGGCAAGCGCTTTTCGCGCGCATAATCCTGCACGTCGATGAATACGCTCTCGCAGAGGTCGATCGAACGCTCCAGCGTGTCGGCAGAATGGCGCAGCTCGTTCTCCAGCCATCGCGGGAACGAGATGCCGAGCCACTTCATGAACTCGAGCGTGCGCACCGAGCCGCACGGCGAGAACGTGAGCACGACGGGAGCGGGCGAGCGGCCAGTGGCATGCAACGACAGTGCGTAGTCGGAGAGCAATGACCTCGTCGAAGCGGCATCGTACACCGACTGAGTGATGAAGAAACGGCAGCCGCGGTCCTGCTTGGCGAGCATCCGCTGGTGCTCGTTCTCTTTCGCGACGTGCCGCTCCGCTATGGCGATTCCGCCGAGCGTCAGGTTGGGCGCAGCGCGCGCGAGCGCGTACGCCTCGGTCAGCGGTAAAGCCGGGATGCGCGACCCGTTGCGCGGTGCGCCGACCAAGACGCTGAGGCGCCGGCCGTCCGCTGCGCGCGTCGTGTCGATCCAGTTCGAGAACACTTCGCGCGGATGCGCACCCACGGAGCGGTACACGATCTTCGGAATCGCGAGCTCGGCGAGCGTGTCGTAAGCGTAAAGCTCGGGGTCGACCGTGGGCAGGAACGGGAACGGGCGCGCGTGACCGCTCGGTCCCGGTTCGTCTTGGATGTCGTAGACGACCAGGCCTTCGGGCGCGAGTGCACGAATTCGGTCGACCTGTTGAGCCGCGATCTCCTGCAGCCGCTCGGGGTCGGACGCGCGCTTCGGCGGCGCGATTCCGTAGAGACGAATACCGGCAAGTCCGCGATCCAGTTTTTCGAACAGCGCATTCAACGTTCAGTACCCGACGTCGCGTCCGACGTTCGCTTTCGACGGGTTCACGCGTGTCGCCGTCGGTTGGGCCGTGGCCGTTGTCGCGTTGGTGGGCGCGTTCGCGGCAGGCGTTTCGGACAGCACGGCGTGCGGGACCGGCGCGTGCACACCATGCCCGCCGTGCGTTCGACGAGTATTGGGGTGGGCGCCGTTCGCGGTGGCGGGCGACGGTGTGGGGGGAGGTTCGGCGAGCGCGCTCGCGACTTCGACGGGCGGAGCGATGGACGGTGCTGGAGACGGCGCGACGGGTTGCGGCACGGGGGTCGGCGCTGCGACGACGGGTGCGGCCGAACCGACGTCGTGCGGCGAAGGCGCCGGAGCGTCCGATTTCTGTTCGCTTTTTCCCCAGACGAAGCCGAGCACGGCGACGAGCGCGACGCCGATCGCGGCCGCGACGAGGCGACGCCGCGGGGTGGCCAACGCCGTAACGCGACGGATGCTCGTTCCCTCGGCGGGGATCGGCGTGTCGTCGGACATCGTCTCGAACACGGGCTCGCGCGGGCGGCTCGATAGCTCGAGCGGCGCGGTGTTCGCTTGCGGCAAGCGGACGACGCGCGTGATCGGCCGATTCGATTCGGGGCGAAGAGCGATCTCGCTCTTCACCTCGAGGAGCACGTCGCGCATTTCGCGCGCAGAGTCGTAGCGATCTTCTGCGTCGAATTCGCACGCGCGGTCGATCACGCGCGCGAGCGATTCGGGCAGGCCGAGCCCGCGCTCGACGACGCGACGCGCGGGCGTCCAGGCGGCGCGCACCATGATTTCCTGCGCGCTCTCCCCTTCGTGCATGAAATCGCCGGCGAGTAAGAAGAGGAGCGTCGCGCCGACCGAGTAGAGATCGCTCCGCGGCGAGATTTCGCTCGGCCGGCCGCGGGCTTGCTCGGGCGACATGTACGCGGGCGTGCCGAGCATCGCGCCGGTGCGCGTCACGGTGGACGAGGTGCCGTCGAGGGCGCGCGCGACGCCGAAGTCCAGGACCTTGAGCTTGCCTTCGGTCGTGAGAAAGAGGTTTTCGGGTTTGATGTCGCGGTGCACGACGCCCTTGGCGTGGGCGGCGCCGAGGCACTCGCAGAGCTCGATCATGTGGTCGATCGCCTCGAGCGGAGCCATCGGGCCGTGACGTTCGATACGCTGCCGCGCGGTCTCGCCCTCGAGCAACTCCATCACCAAGTAGGCGTACTCGCGCTCGCGATCGAGGTGGTCGTCGAGGACGCGCACGACGGCGGGGTGGCCGATCTTGTTCGCGAGGACACCTTCTCGCAAAATGCGTTCGGCGAACTCGACGCTGGTCGTCACCGAGAACGGAAACAGTTTGATGGCCGCACGAGCGCCGTTGCGGTGCGTCGCGGCGTAGACCGCGGCCATGCCGCCCACGCCGAGCACTCGGTCGAGCCTCCACTTTCCATCGAGTTGCGAACCGACGCGTCGCCCGGCGGGATCGAGCGGTCCGAAATCGGGTTCGCGGGACTCTTCACCCATGCGCTCTCTCGGCGCGACAGGAGCGAGGCGAACGCGTCACGCGCTATCGTCCCCAGACTTGAAGCGCGTAGTTGCCGGCTCCGCGGTAGACGCTCACCTCGAGACGGTACGAGCCCGGCGTAGTCAGGCACGCGGGCTCTTTTGGCGGCAAGATCGGCCAGGAGCTTCGCGTGACGTCGGTGGCAATGGTTTCACTCGACGGGCCGACGAGGAGCAAATCGAGGTCTTTGACGGCGGAATTTCCGGCCGCGTAGATGCGATAGCACTTGCCGCTCGTGGGCACGTCGAACGTGTACCGATCGACGGGGTCGTTTTCGGCCTGGTCAGCGACGACGACGGACGTCACCGGACGCATTCCGCCCGTCGCGCCGCAATCGCGCACGAGCCGCGCGAGATCGTCTTTGGCGTCGCCGGTCGGAGCAAAGGTCGAGTAGCAAGCCTGGTAAGGGCCTTGCGGTGGTTCGTCGGGCTGGGACGCCGGCGATGGCGACGAGTAGCTCACCGACGTCGGTTCGGTCGCGGCCTCTTGAGGCGCTCCACAGGCCGTGAGGGCGAGCACGCACCCGGCGATCGCGGGCCCGAATCGAGTCGCGGTCCGAAGCCCCATCATTATCGCCATTCTACAGGCTCAGCCGAGAAGAGAGCGGCAAAGGTGAAGCGGCGTCCTCGGTTGGAGAATTCGAAGTGCGTCTCGAGAGATCGCCGCGCCGCGATGTCATTGTTTGTCCGGGGGAGCTCCTTTGGTAACTAAAATCCAGTTGCAGGAAGGGTAGCTGGTATTATGTTCAGTGCTGCGCCATGGCATTGCCTCTGCCCCTCCTGGAACAGCTCCCCGCGTCGTTTGGGCGCGGGGAGCTTCGGCCTGAGCTTCCGGTGTTGCCGCTCGGCATTGATGCGCTCGACGCCGTGCTTCCGGAGGGTGGGCTTCCGCGCGGAAAAGTGATCGAGCTCGCCGTCGCGAGCGGCATCGCGCTCGGAACCTCGGTAGGGCTCAGCGCCTGTCGATCGGCTCAAAAAGAAACCGAGGCTCAGGGAAGTGACGCGCTCTCTGCGGCGAGATGGTGCGCCTTCGTCGATCCTTCGGGCACCTTGCACGCTCCGGGGGTGGTCGGCGCCGGCGTGCGGCTCGACCGTTTACTCGTCGTCCGGCCGTCGCTCGAGGCGCTCGAAAGAACCGCGATCCGGCTCGTCGAGTCGCAAGCGTTCGCGGTCGTCG
>DATBBD010000259.1:0-5411 GCA_036271175.1 Polyangiaceae bacterium
CACCCGATGGTCGGCCAGCGATACGAGTGCTCTTTGAACGCCGTCGACCAGAGCAGCTCGTTCACGGCGCCCTCGACGTCGTCGTCGACGCGGTAACGCCGCTCGTTCGCGACGACTTCTTTCTCACTGGTGACCTGTGGATCTCGGAGGACGAGCTGCCGCATGCGCTCCGCTTCGAGACGCGCCACGAGAGGCAAGCGGTCCTTGGGAACCGCGATGTTGTAGTGCGTCCAGTCGAGCCACGTCGAAGCGTTGCTCTCCGCGCCCGCTTCTTCGAGCCGCCGATCGAGCTCGCCCGCCGGCAAGTTCTCGGTCTCGTTGAACATCAAATGCTCGAACAGGTGCGCGAGACCGGTCTTGCCGACCCGCTCGTGGCGCGACCCGACGCGGTACCATGTGTGATACGCGACGACCGGCGCCGAGTGGTCTCCGCACACCAGGACGCGGAGCCCGTTCTTCAGTCGAAAGCACTCGACGAAAAGGGCCGGTCCAAACGGAACCGTGCGCTCGTGGGTGACCGTGCCGTGAGAGGGCGCGGTCTCGTTGAGCCGCGCGAGCCATTTGTCGCGGCGCAGCGCGGCCGCTGATTTCGTCGGTTCGCCGCTCGGCATCGTGCTCACTCGCCGAGCTTGAGCACCGCGAGGAACGCTTCCTGCGGCACGTCGATTTTGCCCACTTGCTTCATGCGTCGCTTTCCCTCTTTCTGCTTCTCGAGCAGCTTCCGCTTGCGGGTGATGTCGCCACCGTAGCACTTCGCGGTCACGTCTTTGCGGAGCGCGCGAATCGTCTCTCGGCTGATGATGCGAGACCCGATCGCAGCTTGAATGGCGACCTCGTATTGCTGCCGCGGCACGAGCTCCTTCAGCTTCGCCGCCAGAGCGCGGCCGCGCGTGTACGACGAATCGCGGTGCACGATGGTCGAGAGCGCGTCGAGCGGGTCGCCGTTCACCAGCATGTCGAGCTTCACGAGATCTTCGGCGCGATAGCCGACCAGCTCGTAGTCCATGCTCGCGTAGCCGCGCGACACGCTCTTCAGCTTGTCGTGAAAATCGAGAATGACCTCGCCGAGCGGAAGCTCGTACGTCACGACGACGTGGGTCGGCGTCGCGTATTGGATGCCGATCTGCTTACCGCGGCGCTCTTCGCACAGCGCGACGACCGCGCCGACGTGCTCGGCCGGCACGTGGATCGTCACCTTCATGATCGGCTCTTCGAGCCGCTCGATCTCGCCGACGGGCGGGAGCTTCGAGGGGTTCTCGACGGAGATCATCGTGCCCTCGCGCGTGAACGCGTGATAGACGACGCTCGGCGCGGTCGTGATCAGGTCGAGGTTGTACTCGCGCTCGAGTCGCTCCTGGATGATCTCCATGTGGAGCAGTCCGAGAAAGCCGCAGCGGAACCCGAACCCCAGCGCTTCCGACGTGTCGGGCTCGAACTGGAACGACGCGTCGTTCATGTGGAGCTTCGCGAGCGCGTCGCGGAGGTCCTCGTACTGCGCGGAGTCCGTCGGGAACACGCCCGCGAATACCATCGGCTTCACTTCCTTGTAACCGGGAAGGCTCTCGGTCGAGCCGCGCGACGCCGTCGTGACCGTGTCGCCAATCTTCGTGTCGCTGACGCTCTTGATGTTCGCGGCGACGAAGCCCACTTCACCGGGGCCGAGCTCGCTGAGCTCGGAAATATGCGGATTGAAGCACCCGAGCTCGACGACCTCGTAGCTCCGTCCGGTCGCCATGAACCGGATCTTCTCGCCCTTCCTGAGGACGCCTTCTTTGACGCGCACCATGACTACCGCGCCGCGGTAGCTGTCGTACCAGCTGTCGAACACCAGCGCGCGGAGCGGCGCATCCGCGCGTCCCTTCGGCGGCGGGATCCGTTGGACCACCGCTTCGAGTAGCTCGGGGACGCCGACGCCGGTCTTCGCGCTCACGAGCTGCGCGCCGCTACAGTCGAGCCCGACGACTTCTTCGATCATCTCGACGGTGTGGTCGACGTCGGCCGACGGCAGATCGACCTTGTTCAGCACCGGAATGATCTCGAGATTGTTCTCCATCGCGAGATAAACGTTCGCGACGGTCTGCGCCTGCACGCCTTGCGTCGCGTCCACGACGAGCAGCGCGCCTTCGCACGCCGACAAGCTCCGGCTCACTTCGTAGCTGAAGTCGACGTGTCCGGGCGTGTCGATCAGCTGGAGCTGATATTCGATGCCGTCCTTCGCCGTGTAGCGGAGCCTCACCGATTGGGCCTTGATGGTGATCCCGCGCTCGCGCTCGATCTCCATCTTGTCGAGGAACTGGTGGACGCGTTCGCGCGCCGTGAGCGCGCCGGTCACCTCGAGGATCCGGTCCGCTAGCGTGCTCTTGCCGTGGTCGACGTGGGCGATGATCGAGAAGTTTCGAATGATCGCGGGGTCAGTCGGCATCGGCTGGAATCTGATGAACCTTGTTGAGGGGGCGGAGCGAAAGGAGGCGTGGGCATACCACACGAAGACTCGGGTCCCGTGACGCCACGTGCCGGAGCGTGTTGATCGGGCCGACGGCGCCCGCCGCTAGCGGGTCATTTTCTGACGTTCGCGCGCGGTGCAGCATCGGTCAGCGTCATCTGGCCGGGCAGCTCGTGCTCGTACTTCTTCAGAACCAGGTCGATCCCCTCGCGAATGTAAACGGCGACGGGGACTTTCGTGCGGTCATGCAATAGATGCAGCCGCTCGTTTTGCTCCGGCGTGATGTAGACGGTCGTGGAGATTTTCTTTCGCGACATCAGCGTCCCGGAACTTTTGAATTGCCACTCGTTACAATAGATTCCCATACGTATGGTGTCAATTCGGACGCCCGTTCAGCAGATTCGAATAACTAAGTCATTACAGATACTTGGTGGAGTTGCGGCGAGCTGGGAAAAGCAGAATTTTTGGGCGCCTGGCGAACCGCGGGCGAGGGTCTGGGGACAGGGAGCCGACGAGATCGAGCCGCCCCGGCGCGCTTGCTACCCGGGTCGGAGGCGCCTACCATCGCTTCGACTCGGTCCCGGCGGAAGCCCGGAGCCGGGCAGCGAGCACGTCGAGAGGCTGAGGTGGGTTTCCGTCATGAGGTCGAGAAGCGTCATGGGTTTCGAGTACTTGGCTAAATCGCCCGGCGTTTGCCTCGCTGCGGCGCTCGCACTCGGGGGTTGCGGTGGTGCTGCCGTGAACACTGAGAGCGGCCCCTCCAAAGCGGGCGAGGTAACGCATCGCGACACGCGCGTGTTGCACGCCGACTGTCCGATCGACGGCCCCAACGTCGAGAAAATCAACGCCGGTGGCGATGCGCGCCCCGACATCTTCATTGTGCGTTCGGGTGGACACGAAGTCTGCCGCGCCGTCGACCTCAACTACGACGGCGCGATCGACACGTGGATCTACCGCGACGCTGCGGGCAACGTTACGCGGCGCGAAAACGACTACGACCGCGACGGCCACATCGACGAGATCGCCATCTATCAAGGTGGCGTGCTGGTGGAGAAAGAGCGCGCGACGACGCTCGTCGGGCGGCTCGACACCTGGCACTTCTATCAAGGCGGCAAGCTCGCGCGAACCGAGCGCGACTCGGACGGCGACGCGCAGATCGATCAGTGGTGGGAATATCCGAAACCGGATCAACCCGATTGCCCGCTCATCCACTCCGACGTCGACGGTGACGGCCACCCCGATCCCGGCGCGACCGTCGACGTGTGCAGCGAGTCCAGCGACTACACGCCGCCGGAGCGACCGTCGGACAAGGCGCCGTCGGGTGCCGATTTCGACAACAACGATCAAGGCGGCGTACCGACCGAGCTCGAGAACAAGTCGCTCCCCGGCGGAGCGGCGACGCCCGCCCCTGCGCCCGCCACGCCGGCGACCGCACCGAGCGACGGAGTAAAGAAGTGACGAGCGAGCGAACCTTTTTCGGCGTCGTGCTCGGCGCGGGGCTTTGTCTCTCCGGCTGCGGCGGTGGAGCGACGGTGAGCACGACGCCCGTCGCGCCGAAGAGCGCGGCGAGCGTCGCCCCGAACGATCAGTCGCGATGCGACTACAAGGGGCGACCCGATCGCGAGTCCATCGAATCGAACGGGCCGGGCGCCGCGACTCCGAACATCCGGCGCGTGTTCGGCATCATCGGTGAAGGCGACGATCGACGGCGCGTCTTGTTCTGTCGCGAGATCGACACGAATCTCGACGGCGCGAAGGACGTCGTGCGGACCTACAACGACAAGGGCGATCCCGTCGAAGAAGAGGCCGATAGCAACTACGACGGCCGGGTCGACACTTGGATCCAGTTCGCGGGCGGCCGCATCTCCAAGGTGGAGATCGATCGGAATCACGACGGACGCCCGGACGAGACGCGCTTCTACGTCAAAGGGGTCATCAGCCGCGTGCAGCGCGACACGAACAACGATGGCAAGCCCGACGTCTGGGAGGTGTACTCGGACGGCCAGCTCGAGCGCATCGGCGTAGATCTCGACTTCGACGGCCATGTCGATCGGTGGGATCGCGACGAGGTCGCGCACCGCGCGGCCGAAGAGAAGGAGCGCGAGGACGAGGAGAAGGCCGACGCGGCGAAGAAGGCCGAAGAGGCGCCTCCCGGCGCGGCGACTCCCGCGAGCGCACCTGGCGCTGCCACGAAGGGCACCACTCCGGCGAAGACGCCCGCGCCGACCGACAAGACGACGCCTCCCGCCTCGTCGGATTCGACCATCCCGGACCTCGCGCCGGAAGCGAAGAAACCCGCGTCCGCGACCACGAAGACTCCGGCGAAGAAGACGCCGTAGTCACGGAAAGCTCACCGCGGGAGTGAGCCCAGATGGGCTCAGGGTTCGTTCGTGCCTTGGCGTCCGTAGGCGTCTTCGAGACGGACCACGTCGTCGAGGTCGGGCGTGGAGACCTCGAAGAGGCGCACGTCGGTGCGGCCGACCATGCGATGCACGGTTCCCGGGGGGCAGTGGAAGTTGTCGCCCGGACGCATCAGTCGCTCTTCGACGGCGTCACCTTGGCCGATTTCCAGGATCATCTCGCCGGCTTCGACGAAGAAGGTTTCATCCTTCTTGAGATGATATTGCCGGCTGAGCCGCTGGCCCTCCCGGATGAACAGGAGCTTGGCCACGTAGCGATCCGTTTCGGCCCAGACGATTTCGTACCCCCAGGGTTTGTCGACGTGGCGCACGGCCCGTTCCACATAACGCGAAACCATCCGGCGACCAAGCCTCGACGAGTTCTGGCGGGCGCGGCGGGTCGAAGTGCCGAGACGTGATAGAAGGAGCCGCCCCGAGGACCCTCGATTTCATGGCACTTCAAAGACTCCAGAAGATCCTCGCGCAGGCCGGCGTCGCATCTCGGCGAAAAGCCGAGGAACTCATCGTCGCGGGTCGGGTCAAAGTCGACGGCAAGATCGTGACGGAGC
>DATBBD010000260.1:0-4195 GCA_036271175.1 Polyangiaceae bacterium
CCCAATACGCGGCCGAATTTTTGGGCGGAACCGTCCAATAAAAGGCGTAGTCGAGCCCCTCGGTCCCGAAGTGCCCGAGCGCCTCGGCGAGGGCGAGCGCGCCGCTCATGTGATTTTCGCCGCCGAAATTGTACTCGCCGATCGAGGTGCGGAGGCCGGGGTAGTTCTGTGCGACCCACCGCTTGAGACGCGGGACCAGCTTCACCACGTCCTTGATCCACGATTCGTCGACGTAACCGGGATCCCAGAGCGCGCGTGTCGAACGGATCCGGAGAGCGGCCGTGTCGGGATCGGACTTACCCGAGTAAATGTCTTGCCCCTGCGGGTAGTAGTGCACGTCGAGCACGTCGAGCGACTTCGTGTGCGTCCTCTCGTCGTGTTCGCGGAGCTTCTGCAAGTACCACTCGATGAGCGGCGTGCCACCGTGCGCCGCTTGATCCGGGTGCCCCGAAACTCCCTCGGCGGTATCCGCGGCGGAATAGGTGTACGCGGTCCATCCCCACTCCGCCGGCCCAGCGATGAGCGCCTGCGGGTCGCCCTGACGGATGGCGGCCGAATACCGGAGTGTCCGATCGAGCAGTTCGTCGTAGGTCACCGGATCCGGATGAATGTCGCGGTGCGTGTGATTCCAGAGCGCGGGTTCGTTGTCGAGGATGTACATCGCCACCGAGCTCGAGCCGAGCTTCTGATCGGCCTGGTGGATCGTGTCGGCCCATTGCCGGATGAAATCCGGCGTTGCCGCGACGCTCGTCTGCGTGGGCGACCTCGGGCGCATCGGCGTTCCATTCGATTGGTATCCGTCGCCCGCGTCGGATTTGTAGCCGTCGTGCGCGCGCTGCGGGCCATACACCGAGACAGGAAACCCGTATGAAGTCGCGTCCTTGGAGACCCAACCGATCGTCGGAACCGTGAGCGCCGAGGCCGCTTTCGCGGCGCGGTCCGCCTTCAGAAAGTCCGCGTAGCTACCGCCTTGCGTGTTCTCGAAGAACCAGTCGCTTCCGACATTCGACACCTGGAGTTGCCAGTTGTACCGAGTCGTCCGGTTGCCGCCCCAGCGCCGCGCGCTGGGATTGAGATCCGGCGTCACGTCTCCGGCGACTCCATAGATGTACGGACTGATGGCGTGTCCGGGCGCCTTGCATTCGACGGTGAGCGTTGCGCCGCGGGACGGCGCATTGGCGATCGCGAGCGCCGCCGCCTTCGCGTCGAAGTCGGTCACCCCTATCTTGTCGAGGAGGACCCAATCCGCGGCAACCGGCGTCTTGGCGTGAATGACGATGCGATCGACAGAAGCAAGCGAGGGGTTCAGATGGCTCCACGGGATGCGCGCTTCGAACCAGCCGTCCGGAAGCGCGACCATCGCCGACCGGGGCACGTCGATCGACGGCATGGTCTTGTCGCCGACGTTGACCTGCAAGAAATCGCCGAACGCGGCGGGTGCCTTCACGCGAAAGACGAGAGAGCCGAACCGGTAGTTCGACGGGTCGTGGTGAAGAATGATTCCGCCGTAGCCCGTCATGTTGATTCGAGCCGAACCCTGCGAGAGATCGTGCGTGCCCCAGCCCCAGTCTTGCCAGCCTGGTCGGAGCGCGCCGTCGTAGGCGTACTCGATGACTTTTTCCTGAAGCACGTCGGTCGTAGGTTTCGTCGCGGATTCGGGGGGTGCGGGAGCCGCGTCGAGTCGTTTCCCAAAAAAACACGACGCGAGAAACCCCAGGGCCACCAAGGTCGCCGTGCCGAGGGCGACCGGACTCGCGCCGCGCGTGCCTGAACGATTGGATTTCGCGGACGGACCCCGGGCGGTGGCCTTCGAAGGACGAGACGGCATCGGTTGAACCTCGCGGCGGAGTATACCCGCGCGTCGGCACTCGACGCGCCCCGCCGAAGCATTACGCTGCGGCCATGAAGCCAGCGTCGAACGTGGACCTGTCCCTGCCGTGCGAACACGTGACGGAAGCGCCGATCCGCCACGTGGATCGCCCGGGCAAAGCCTGCGTCGATTGCTTGAAGATCGGCGGGCGGTGGCTCCATCTCCGAGAATGTCTCAAATGCGGTCACGTCGCGTGTTGCGATTCATCGCCCAATCGGCACGCGAGCGCGCATGCCAGTGCGACGTCGCACCCCATCGTCACGTCGGTCGAGCCGGAAGAAAACTGGTGCTGGTGCTACGTCGACGAACGCGTGCTCGGTAACTACTAGTCTCGGTTTTAGTGAATCGAGGCATAGACGCCATTCGAAAAAAAACGGCTCACGACGATGCGTCGAGCGCCTGCTCGAGCTCGTCGGGGTCGTGCGCGGAGAACACGCGAACGGCGTGGCCCTCGTCACGAACGAGCTCGCGGAGCCGGCGCTGGTTGGCGTGCCGCGCGGTTCCGTCCAGCTGCATGGCCGTTTGAAAGGCGCGAAGCGCAGGCGGGCAGGCGCGCGGGTCGCCGTGGATCTCTTCGTGCGAAAAATACGCGTCGCCGGCGTGAAGGATCCAACCCGCGCCGGTCTTGACGGCGATCCCGGAGTGACCCCGCGTGTGGCCGGTCAACGGCACGATCAGGATCTCGTCGGAAGTGCCGCCCACGGCGCGCACGCTGTCGAAGCCGAACCATTTGTCGCCACCGAGGGCGTGCACTTCGAATTTCGGACCGTGCGCCCATTGCGAGGCGCGATAGCGGAGTTTCTCGTTTACCGTGCGAGGCCAGAGCGCCGCGTTGTACTCGTGCTCGTAGAGGTGCACCTTCGCGTCCGGAAAATCCGAGAGACCGCCGGCGTGGTCGAGGTCCAGGTGCGTGGGGAGCAGGTGGCGCACGTCGTGTCGCTGGAAACCGAGCGCTTCGATGCGAGCCAGCGCCGTCTCTTCGCGATCGAGCAGCGGATTGAAGAACGTGACGAACGGGCGCCCGAGTCGCCGCGCCGGCTCGTCGATGTCGGCGGTTCCCATGCCGGTATCGACCAGCGAGAGGCCATCGTCGGTTTCGACGAGCAGGCAATGGCAGACCATGCGAGCGCGAGAAAAAGCGGACCCGCGGCCATTGATGAATCGGGCGCCGCGCGGG
Source organism: Polyangiaceae bacterium (assembly GCA_036271175.1). GTDB lineage: Bacteria > Myxococcota_A > Polyangia > Polyangiales > Polyangiaceae > DASZVB01. The sequence continues at coordinate 3,048 of DATBBD010000260.1, forward strand.
CACATGGTGCCGCAATTCAGGTGATGGATGCGCATGGGCTTGCCGGAGCGCGTCATGTTGCGCCCAGACCAACGCACCCGACAAGAAAATCGAGCGAGCTCGTAACGTCCGTGCCCGCTCGAACGTGAACCCTTCGTAGTGCGCTCTTCAAGGGTCCCCGAACAGCCGCTCTCGCGACGCGAAATGGGCCGAAATCGGGGAATAACAGAGAGGTTTTCATGTCGGCAGCAGCAAGAGACGTGGTGGTCATCGGTGGTGGGCTCGCGGGGCTCGGCACCGCGGCGTTCGTGGCGCGAGCAGGGTTACGGGTGGAGCTCGTCGAACGCGCGGCGGCGCTCGGCGGACGGGCCGCGACCACGTGGTGCGACGGGTTCGCGTTCAATCGCGGTCCCCACGCCCTCTTTCACGCTGGCGAAGCCATGTCCGTCCTCCGCGACCTCGGCGTGCCGATCGCGGGCGGCGTCCCGCCGAACCAGGGCTTTGCCCTCTACGACGGGAAGCTCCATCGATTGCCGACGGCGTTCGGCTCGCTCCTCACTTCCGGGCTTCTCTCCTTCAGACACAAGGTCGTCGCTGCCGAGTGCTTGACGAAAATTCCGAAGCTCGACGACGAGAGCGTCGCCGGCGACTCGGTAGCGTCGTGGCTCGCCCGCATGGGCTTGCCTCCGGAAGTGCGCGCGCTCATCGAGGCGTTCGTCCGCGTGTCGACGTACAGCAACGCGCCGGAGTCGTTCAGCGCGAAGACGGCGCTCGGGCAATTGAAGCGCGCGCAAGCCGGCGTCACTTACGTCGACGGCGGTTGGCAGACGCTGGTCGACGGTCTCGCCGAGCGCGCGACGCGGTACGGCGCGACGCTCACGACGGGAGCTCGCGCAGCGTCGCTCGACGGTGACGGACCCTTTCTCGTCACCTTGGATGATGGGCGCACGTTCACGACCGAAGCCGTCGTAGTGGCCACGTCGCCGCTCATGGCGTCGACGTTGCTCGCGCCGCGCGCGCCGGCGACGCTTCGCGGGCTCGCGTCCGTCGTGCCGGGCTGCATGGCTTCGTTGACGGTCGCGCTCCGGCGTTTGCCGCGCCCCGAACCGCGGTTCGTCCTCGGCGTGGACCGGCCTTTTTATCTTTCGGTCCACTCGAAGGTCGCCAAG
>DATBBD010000261.1:0-2558 GCA_036271175.1 Polyangiaceae bacterium
GCCGTCGAACTCGACGTCGCCGTGGAACACGACGCCGGAGCGCGCGCGCGGGTCGTCGGCGACGGTGGGGACGCGATCGAGGACGTCGAAGAACTCGCCGATCTTCGGCGCCTCGCTCAGGAGCGACGTGAGAAACGTCAGGGTCGCCTCGAGCCGTCCGACGAGCGACGCCGCGAGCCCCATGCAAGCGACGATCTGGCCGACCGTCGCTTGGCCGCGCAGGTGAAGAACGGTGCCGAGCACGAGCACCGCCGTCACCGTCAAGGTCGACGCCGCGCGTGTCGCGACGGTTCCGGCGGCCCAATAATTGAGTACGGGCATCTGCGCGGCGAGAAAGCGCGCGCCGATGCTGTCTAGGGTACGAATCTCTTCTTCGACGCGCGCGAAGCTCTGAACGACGGCGAGATTTCCGATCGCGTCGGCCGCGTGCTCGGAGAGGGCGGCGTGTTGCTCGTTCACGACGCGCTGGCGCGTGAAGGTCGCGTGCATGAGCCGCCACATTCCGAGGGCGAAGCCGAGCACGAGGGCGATCATGAGGAGCCCCAGGCGAGCGTCGAACAGCATGCAGCACGGCAAGAGCACGAAGAGCGAGAGCAACGACGCGCAGTGGTTGCGGAAAAAGTTGAGCCACACGCTCCACATCGCTTCGGCGCCACTGCCCATCACCTTGAGGACGCGGCCCGAGTGCATTCCGGCGTGGAACGAGAGCGGAAGCGACAGCACGTGCCGGAAATAGTGCGTCGTGATCGCGAGGCGCCGCCGGTGCGACAAGCGATCGGCGTTGAGCGCGACGGCCACGCTGCCGCCGATGTTCAGGAGCCCGACCGCGATCCACGCGAGGACCCAGGGGCCGAGTAACGAGATCCAGTCGCTCCGCGTCGCTCGCCCGAGGGTGTCGATGATCCGTCCGAAAAACCATGGCTCCGCGAACTGAACGACGGCGAGCACGACGTTCGCGGCGAAGAGCGCCCACGCGAGCCCGCGCTCGGGTCGGAGCTCGGCGAAGACGCGGCGATAGACTCGGAAAAAGTCGCCAATCATTAGGAGGGAAGCCGGGCGCCGGGGGGAAAGCGGCGGAGCACACATAGCCGATCGTAGGCTCGCGGCCAGTCGTCTATGATGTGGGCGCCATGGCGGATCCAGACTTCGATTGCGTCGTGGTGGGGGCGCGCTGCGCCGGCGCGCCGCTCGCGACGCACCTCGCGCGCGCAGGGGTTCGCGTGCTCCTCCTCGAGTCGAAGAAGTTGCCCTGCGATCAGCCGATGTCGACGCACGTGATTCAGACGCGCGGCATGGACTACGTCGACGCGCTCGGGGTCGGCGCTCGCGTTCGTGGCCTGTCTCCGCCGCTTCGCGTGATCCGGATGGAGCTCGGGGGCCGCCCGCACGACGTTCATTTCGTCGAGGGACGGAGCGCGCATTGCCTGAGACGTACGGTGCTCGACCCGATCCTCCAAGAAAATGCGATCGCGGCGGGCGCGGTGCTCCGCGACGAGACGCCGGTGACCGGACTGGTTCGAGACGGCGCGCGGGTGACGGGCGTGGAGGTGCTGCGGAACCGCAAACGCGAAAGCATCACGGCGCGCATGGTGATCGGCGCGGACGGACGCAACTCGACGGTGGCGAAGCACGTCGGCGCCGAGGAGTACTTCGGTTACGACAGCCCGCGGGGCGGGTATTGGGCTTATTGGCCCGTCCCTCGCGAGTGGACCGAGGATGCGCCGTATTCGCTGTTCGACATGTATCTCGGGTTCGAAGGCGACAGCGCGAGGTTCGTGTTCCATGCGGACGGCGATCTATTGCTCATCGGAACCTTGTCGCCGCCGGAACGCCTCGCGCGCTTCGGCTCGAACCACGAGGACGCATACATCAAGGAACTCGCCGCCTCGCCGGTCACCGGTCCACTCACTGCCGGGCGAAAACCGGTCGGACGGGTGCTCGGCCTGAAGAAAGCGCGGTTCGCGTTTCGCACACCGGTCGGTCCCGGCTGGGCCCTGGTTGGAGACGCCGGGCTGCACAAGGATCCGACGCCGGGCAACGGCATTACCGATGCGTTGCGTGACGCGAGTGCGCTCGCTGCGGCGATCGTCGACGGCTCGGAGCGAGCGTTCGCGCGTTACTGGCGACGGCGCGACGTCGAGTCGTTCGAGCTGTACCGCCAAGCCGAGGACCTGGGCTCTCCCGGGTACGACAATCCGTTCAACGCGTTGGTGTGGGAAAATCTGCACGACCCGATCGTCGCGCACCGAGTGGCCTTGGCGGCGGACCGCCGCGTGTTGCCCTACGACGTGGTTCCACCGATGAAGGCCCTGAGCTGGCTCGGTCGCGCCCTGCTCCACGGCCGTTTCGACGTCGTTCCGTTTTTCGTCGAGGGCTCGAAGCGCACACGTGACGTGCAGCAGGAGCACGCGCATCGAAAGCTTTTGCTCGACGCCATCTCGTAAACGCGCGCGAGTGACCTCAGAGACTCGCCCAGACACGGCGCCATTGCCGAGCCCTTCTTCGCGACTCTTCCGACGGCTCCGCGCAGTGGCCGCGAGCGTAGTGCTCGAGCGCGA
>DATBBD010000262.1:0-14031 GCA_036271175.1 Polyangiaceae bacterium
GTGTCTTTCCGCTCGCGACAGAGGTCGCGAAGCAACGTCGTCACGACCAGGCCGGTGTGCGCGTCGAGCGCGGCGGTCGGTTCGTCCGCAAGCACGAGCGGCGGGTTGCCGGCGATCGCGCGCGCGATGGCGACGCGTTGACGCTGCCCGCCCGACAGCTGATTGGGGAGCGCATGGGCACGATCCGCGAGCCCGACGCGATCGAGCAATCGATCGGCCGCGAGAAGGCTGGGGACGACTTCCGTTCCGCGCATCTGGAGCGGCAGCGCGACGTTCTCCCGCGCCGTCAGCGACGCGATGAGATTGTTCCCTTGGAAAATGAATCCGATGCGACTGAGGCGCAGCATCGGAAGCTCCGACTCTTTTCGCCCGGTGATGGTGTCGCCGAAGAGCCGCACGCGGCCCGAGGTCGCCGTGAGCACGCACCCGAGGATCGACAGGAGCGTCGTTTTGCCGCTCCCCGACGGGCCGGCGAGCATGACGAATTCGCCGCGACGGACGTCGAAATCGACGCCGCGCAGCGCCGGAACGGCGATCGTCCCCTCACCGAAGACTTTTTTGACGCCGCGCGCTTCCACGGCGAGGACGCCGCCCGACGGAGCCGCGACGGTCATCGGAACACCATCGCCGGCTCGAGCTTCCGGATGCGCGACAGCGCGAGCACCGACGCGATGATGCACAAGAAGAGCATCACGAACGGCACGATCGCGAGGATGACGTTCGGAATGATGGGAACGAGCTTCGGATTGCGGATCGCGAGCGCGACACGGGTCACCACTCCGAGACCCACGAACGACCCGATGAGCGCGTAAACGACCGACTGAACGAGGAGCAAGACGGTGAGATCTTTGTTCGTGCAGCCGATCGCCTTCAACGTCCCGAACTCGCGCAGGTTGTCGATCACCGACGAGAACATCGAGAGCGAGACGATGACGAAGCCGATGATGAGCCCGAACGACGTCGAGATCCCGAACGACATGCCGAGCTGCTGCTTCAGGAGATTCACGACGATGGACTTCGAATATTGCTCGCGGGTCAGGGCGAGTACTTCCGGGACACGCGCCGCGAGCGCGCGCTGAACCGCGAACACGTCCGCACCGGGGCGCGTCTTCACGAGGACGAAGTTCGCGCGATCGGTAGGCGTCGTGGTGAGGGTGCGCACCAGATCGATGTCGCCGAAGCAATATGCCGGACCGAACGGCAAGAGGCCCCAGGTGAAGCCGCCGACCCGCACGCGATGTCCGTTCAACTCGCGGATGCTGCCGAGGTTCAGCCCCCCGTATTTCTCGCGCTCCGAGTCTTCGAAGAACATCGTATCGGGTTCGGCGATCGCCGAAGCGTCGCCCGCGACGATGTTCCAGGGGCCGCCCAGGCGCGCCGGCAACGTCGTTCCGACGAGGCTCACCGGTTCCGAGCCGCCGTTCGGCTTCTTCAACGTGCCCGCAGTGAACAAGAGCGGCTCGGCGAGCTCCACGCCGGGCGTCGTTCGCGCAAGCGTGAGCACGGTTTCACTCATGCGCTCGCCAGGTTGAAGGAGCTCGGTGTTCGGCGGCACGAGCCAGATGTCGGCGCCCGCGCTGTCGACGAACATCGTGTTTTTCTCGAGCAATCCAAAAAGAATCGACAGCTGCTGCACGGCGAGCACCACGGCGAACACGACGCCGGAGACCGTCCCGAGCAGCTTCAGCTTGTCGTGAAACATCATGCGAATCGCGACGCGCGCCATCGCCCGGATCCTGAGCCCGGGGCGCGCGACGGACGTTCCGGCGACGGAGGGGTACTCCGCCGCGGCCAGCTCTTCGATCGACGGAGAGCGCTCGCGTTCGCCACTCGCGCCGTCTCGCTCTTCGATCGATTGAGCGCTCATCGTGTGGACTCCTCGCTTCGAAGGACGCGGGGCGCACGAGCGCGCCGCTCCTGGCCGTCATCGTTCGTCATTGGATCTCCAGCGCGCGCCCCGCGGCGACTCTCAGCGCGAACCGGGCGTACGCGAGATCGGCCTCGGTTTGCACGCGGCTCACCTCGGCGGAAAACGCATCTCGTTCCGCCTCGACCAAGTCGAGTTGCGTCGCTGTGCCGGCCAGATATCGAGCTTTGGCGACGTCCGCGGCGTGATGGCTCGCGTCTTCCTGCGCGCGCGCCGCGACGACGCGCTCGCGCTCGGTTTCGACTTGATCGTGCGCGTCCTCGATCGCGTCGCGAGCGGCTTGTCGCGCGCGATCGGCCTGGGCGACGGCGACTTCGACGGCGGCGTTCTCGGCGTGCACCGCGGAGACCGCGGCGAAGTCGAGTGTCCAGTTCGCGGTGATGCCGGCCGCCCAAACCGGGCTGTACCCGAACCCGACGGCGTTGGTGAAACGCTCCGACGCTTTGGCGCCGATCGTCGGAAGGTACGCCGAGACCGCCGCGTCGTGCAGCGCCTCGGCGCCGCGCGTGTGCTCTTTGGCAGCGCGCACCGCGGGCAGCGCGTCGACGCGGTCGAGCCACGCCTCGAGCGGCGCCTCGGCGTTCGTATCGTCCGGCAAGCGCGGCGCGCGTCCGCGCGGATTCAGCCCGGTGAGCGTGCGGAGCTTTCGCGCCGCCTGATTCCGGAGCAACTCCGCGTCGGCGACCGATTGACGGTTCCGTTCGATCTCGGCGCGCGCCCGATGCGCGTCGAGGTCCGACGCGAGCCCGCTCGTTCTGCGCGACTCGACGGTGGCCAGGTTCTCTTCGGACGTCGAGAGCGCGCGCTCCGCCGATTCGATCACGGCTTCCGCGGCGACCAGCTGATAATACGCTTGGCCGACGTCACGTGACGTCGTGTCGGCCGTGGCCAACGCTTGCGCCTCGCTCGAGCGCTGCTCGGCGCGCGCCGACGAAATCCGACCGAAATTTCCGAGGTCGATCAGCGGGACGTTGAGCGCGAGCGTCGCGTCGAGCTGGTTTTTCGGCGTGATGGTCGCCTGCTGCAGGACGCCCGCCGAGTTCGGAAATCGCGCGACGACTTCGTATTGATTTCTCGTGTATCCGGCGCTCGCCGTGAACGTCGGAAGGAGCTGATCGACCGATTCCGAGCCCTCTGCCGCGCGCTGCTTGGCCAGGGCGCGCGCTTCGCGATTGTCCGGCGAGTGTTCGCGTCCGGCGGCGAGCAATTGTCCGAGGGTCGGCATGTCGCCCTCGTCGGCCGCGCTCGGTCGCGCGACGCCGGCCACGAAGAGCGCCCAGGTCGCCGACAAAACCACGGTTCGGTACTTCATCGCGCCTTGTCCTTTCCGCGCTCGATCGCGTCGTCACGGCCTCGACGACTCTCGCGTCGGCGCCGTGACGGCGCAGCGCTCACGGTCGGCGCCTGCCCGCGGGTCGCGGCGTGAGCGACCTTTCGCGACGACGCGCGACGACGGCGTTTCGGTGCGAGCCCGTCCAAAAGCAGGTCCGCGAAGCGCTTCACGAACACGTCCTCGGGCTCGAGCTCCGCACGCTCGGCACCGAACGTGAGCTCCAGCCAGGCGTAGTTGAAGAGCGCGCCCATCATCGTGCGCGCCGCGAGAACGGCGCGATCGGCGCCGCGCGCCGCGCCCTTCACGGCGTCCGTGGTTTCGCCGCTCTCGAGCCGTCCGAGCCGTATCTCTGCCCTAAAATAATCGGCGAGCGCGCGAATCCCGCGGACCGGTCCGGGCACGTCGCCATCTCGACGGAGACGATGCCGCGCCGTCGGCTCCGACCACGCCATGAGCGCCAGCGGTACGATGAGCCGATAGAACCCGAGGAGATCCTTTCCGATGCCGGCGAGCTGCGACTCGATGTCGCCCGTCCCGATGCGAGGGCTGAGAGCGATGATCCAATCCGGCACTTCACCGTCGAGCCCGGTGGGCTCGCTGGCCTCGCCGTCGAGCATCGATGCGCGGAACAGCTCCGCCTTCGTCTCCCATCGCTTGAAAATAGACCCTTCGGAGACGCCCGCGCGAAGCGCCACCTCCGCCGTGGTCGCTTGAACGCCGCGCTTCAGGAAAACGTCGCGAGCAGCGGCGAGGATGTGACTGTCTGAGATGCGAACCGGGCGAGCCATCGGATTATTGAGTGAGCACTCATTTATTAACAGGGTCGCGCACGGGGTCAAGTGCGCGACGCTCATTTTTGAGTGAGCGCTCATTAATGCCCTCCGCTCACGGGCCGCTCGACGACGGGTGCTCGAATTCGTCTCGCGATGCTCGGAGAGAACCCTCCGCCTCTTTTGGTGCATAGTGGGCGAGGTTCATGTCGTCGACGCGGCTCCTCGTTCTCGGTGTGGTGCGGCTCTTTCAACCGGTTCACGGCTACGATGTGCGTCGCGAGCTCTTGTCGTGGCGCGCGGAGCAGTGGGGGAACGCCTCGCCGGGTTCGATCTACAACGCGCTCAAATCGCTCACTCGCGACGGGCTGCTCGAAGTCGTCGGCACCGATCAAGTCGGCGGCCGCCCAGAACGCACGACCTATCGCCTCACGAAGGAGGGCGAGGACGAGTTCCGGAGCTCGCTGCGCGAAGCGTGGTGGACCGTCGGCGTCCCGGCCGATCCCCTGCTGCCCGCGGTTTCCTTCATGAACACCATGCGGCGCGACGAGCTGGTGCGTGCGCTCGAACATCGCGTTCAACGGATCGCCGGCGTGATCGAGCAACTCGAGTTCGCCAAGAACGACCACAGCGACGAGGCGCGACCCGAACACGTCCGCGAAATGTTCTCGCTCATGATCGCGCGCATCGGCAGCGAAGTAGATTGGGCGAAAGACCTGATCGCCGCCCTTGCACGAGGCGAATACCCCAGCGTCGGCGTGCGCGACCCGGCGACGGTTGCCGACAACGCCGGGCACGCCGAACGCCGCGCTGCCGCCGGCCCGACCGCTCCACCGGCGACTCGCGACGCCCGTCGAAAGAAACCGTCGACGCGTCGCGCGGTGCGAGGGGTGGACCGCGCCCAGAAGGGTTCCCGGGTCGAACAGCCCTCGCGCGTCAGCGAATCCTCCGTGCGTCCGGCTCATCGCGCCGGATCCAAAAAGTCCGCGCACGGAAAGCGTCGCTGAGCGCACGCGACGACGCCCGCCGACTCGCTCGAGCACGACATGCATCGCGCCGGACGCGCGACATCGCTGCGCGAGGTTCACTGCACCGGACGCGCGACGTCGCTGCGCGAGGTTCACCGCACCGGACGCGCGACGTCGCTGCGCGAGGTTCACCCCGCGCCGTCGTGTCAGGGGTCTCGAATCCTTCATCCGCTTCGTCCTTGACGACTAGTCCATTTGGAATAATCCTTGTGATGTAAATCGTCAAGGAGCGAGACGGAGATGATCGAAGCACGCGGATTGGCTCGGACTTTTCGGACGAGCGCCGGAGACGTGGAAGCCGTTCGCGGCGTGGACTTCGACGTCGGCGAAGGAGAAATCGTGGGGTTTCTCGGACCGAACGGAGCCGGGAAGACCACGACGCAGCAAATGCTCGCGACGCTGCTCGCGCCGACTCGCGGCGAAGCGACGGTCGCCGGCTGCGACCTCAGAAGGGATCCGATCGGGGTGCGCCGCCGCATCGGCTACGTCGCTCAACGAGGCAGCACGAATCCGGCCGCGACGGTGCGTGAAGAGCTGGAGCTGCAGGCGGAGCTCTACGGAATCTCACGGCGCGACGCAGAGCGACGGGTCGCCGAACTGTCGGCGGAGCTCGAGCTCACCGGCATGGAAGACAAGCGCACCGCCGCCCTTTCCGGCGGACAGCGCAGGCGGCTCGACATCGCGCTCGGGCTCGCGCACTCGCCGCGGCTCGTCTTTCTCGACGAACCCTCGACGGGTCTCGATCCGCAGAGCCGCGCGAATCTCTGGCGGCACATTCGTGCGCTCCGCGACCGGACGAAGACGTCGGTGTTTCTCACGACGCACTATCTCGAGGAGGCGGACGCGCTCGCGGATCGCATCCTCATCGTCGATCACGGTCGCATCGTCGCGGAAGGCACGTCCGACGAATTGAAGCGACGCATCTCGGGCGATCTGGTGACGCTCACCGTCGACGGCGGCGCCGGGCGCGCGAAGGAATTGGTCGAGCGCGAACCGGGCGTGCGCGACGTGGTGTTGCAAAACGCCGACACGGTACGGGTCACGGTGGGGCGCGGCGAAGAACGCGGTCCGTCGCTCTTGCGCGCTCTCGAGGCCGCCGGCATTCGCGTGCAGAGCCTCGCGATCTCGCGCCCGTCGCTCGACGACGTTTTCCTGGCACTCACCGGCCGCTCTCTCCGCGACGGCGACGGGGCGCGTTCGCTTTGAGCACGTGCCGATCTGACCGCTCTCGGTCCTCAGCGTGCCCGTGCACGCTTCCGGTCCTCACCCGCTCATCTCGACACGCGGTCTTCGCGATCGCGCCCCGTCGCTCAATCCGCCTCGCTTTGCGCACGTGCCGATCTCACTCCGACGCCAATCACGAAAGGGCGCTTCAATGGTTCTCCGGCAAACCCTTTTGATTTTTCGTTATCACTTGCGGCTCTTGTTGCGTGAGCCGGTGTGGATCGTCATCGCGCTGGTGCAGCCGCTGTTTTATCTCGCGCTGTTCGGGCCACTACTCTCCGGGTTGACGAAGCTGCCGGGCTATCCGCCGGGGAGCTCGCTCGAGGTGTTCGTGCCGGGGCTCCTCATTCAACTCGGCATTTTCGGAAGCTTGTTCGTCGGGTTCGGGCTCATCGGCGAGATCCGCTTCGGCGTCGTGGATCGAATGCGAGTAACGCCGGCGAGCCGGTTCGCGCTGCTGTTCGGGCGCGTGCTTCGCGACGCGCTCATGTTGGTGTCGCAGGCGATCCTGTTGACGCTCGTCGCGGCGGTGTTCGGGTTGCGGGTGCCGATCGCGGGGGCGGTGATGACGCTCTTCATCATCGCGCTGCTCGGCGTGGCCCTGTCGTCGTTGTCGTACGCGGCGGCGCTGTCGCTGAAGGCGGAAGACGCGCTCGCGCAGCTGTTGAACACGGTTTCGGTGCCGGTGCTCCTCTTGTCGGGGATCTTGCTTCCGATGACGCTCGCGCCGCGCTGGCTCTACGTGCTGTCGCGGTTCGACCCGTTCAGTTACGTGGTCGACGGCGCGCGGGCCGCGTTCCGTGAAGATTTTTCGAGCGGCGCGCTCGCGATCGGCCTCGTCGCGGCGGCGCTCCTCGCGGTGACGGGGCTCGTGGTCGCGACGCGCACGTTTCACCGCGAATCGCTCTGACGAACGCACGGCGCCTCGAGGCGGCGGGTCGCTCAGGGCTTCTGAGCGAGGATCAGGACGCGCGGGCTCGTGGCGCCGAAGAAGACGCCGGGATACGCGGGGTGCCCGCTCGCTTCGGTGACCCGAAAGCCGATGTCGTGGAGGAGCTTACCGAGCTCGTGGAGGGCGTACACGCGGATCGAGAACGTGCACTCGCGGGTGCGACCGTCGTCGAGCATCATGGTGCGCTTCACGCGGAGCCGGCTGGTGATGAAGTCGACGCTCATGTCGTCCATGCACACGCAGGCGTCGCCTTCGAACCAAACCTGGCTCGGCTGATGCGCCACGACGAAGTCGCGATTGACGACGTCGAGCAGGAAGCTGCCGCCGGGGCGTAGCGCTTTGAAGACGCGCTGCGCGACGACGACGTTCTTCTCTTCTTCGAAATAGCCGAAGCTCGTGTTCCAGCAGAACACGCCGTCGAAGACTTCGTCGAAGGACATGTCGCGCATGTCGCCCTGGAGAAAATTGATTTTCTGGCCGCGTTCTTGCGCGTATTCGCCGGCCACGGCGAGCTGCGGGAGCGACAGATCGAAGCCGACCACTCCGTAGCCACGGCTCGCGAGCTCGACGGCGTGGTGGCCGGTGCCGCACGCGAGATCGAGCACGACGCCGCCCTTCGCGACGCCGAGCGAATCTTCGATGAACCCCACTTCGCGGCGGACTTGCGTGTCGTTGAGCGGCGCGATGCCGCGACCGAAATCGTCGGTGAAGAGCTCTTCCCACCACGGCTTGGCTCGCGGCTTCGACGTGGGCATCTCGAACGTCGCGGGTTCGAGCGCTTGCGCGACGGCGTGTTCCGACGGTGCAGGCGGCGACGATCGCCGCGAGCCGCGCTTCGGCGGAGGCGGCGGCTTTCGCGATTTTTCGCTGTCGCGTCCGTCCTCCGGGGGAACCGAGGGAAGCGGCGGGAGCGAGGGCAACGCGGGCAATTGAGGCGGCGGCAGAGCGGCCCCGGGCGGATCGGGGAAGGCGAACTCCGCTAGCGGCGCGAGACGTCCGGCGATCGGCGCCTCTTCGGTCACGGCGATGGGCTCTTCGTCGGACGCCGGCGCGACCTCGTGGTCCGGCACCTCTTCGACGCTCGTGCGCTCTTCGTGCGCGTCGTCGTCGTGCTCGAACGACGTGGTGATTTCGATTTCCGGGCCCGACTCGGGCATCGGGCTCGGGCTGGCAAACGGCTTCGGCGCCGGCGGCGTTCTCGGCGGCATCGGCGGCATCGGCGGAAGAGACGACACGCCCGGAACGCGCGCAGGCGTCACGTCGTCGAATGGATCGACATCGAGCTCCGACACGGGCGCTTCCGAAACGCGTTCGACGATCGGGTTCTGCGTCGGCCCCGGCGGCAGGACGGACGGCGGACGCGTCGACGTGCGCTCGAGCGCCGAAGGGGGAGCCTCGGAGCGCGGGCTGAGATCGCCGCCGAGCGCGATCATCCGCATCGGGCGAATCGATGGTGCTTCGCTCACCGGTTTCGGCGCCGACGGAGGCATCGACGCGCGCCGCAGCGCGAGCGAGGGAAGGCGCTCGAGCCCAGGCGGGCTGCTGGGGCGACTTTTGGGTTTCGGTGGCGGCCGGCTCGTGGGCAGACGCGGACGCGGCGGCGGACCATCGGGAGGAGCGAGCACGTCGGCAACGTCGGGAACTGCTGCCACATCGACATCCACGATCACCGGAAACGAGTCATCCTTGGCTTCTCCGTCTCCGCGCTGGTTGTCGCTGTCGTCGTTCATCGACCTTGGCCGTCAGTTAGGACAGGAGCGATTCGCCGTAGAGCACCGGACCAGGTGCACGCGAAAAAGCCAAGCCGCGACCGCCGAGCACGACCACCGTAGAGCCCAAGTGAAACATGCCGATCTCGTCGCCGCGCGCGACCGGCACGGCGGGTGAGAGCCGGTGAATGCCGAGCGGCGTCCCGGGGACGGGAAGCGCCGTGACCGAGATGCGCCCGACGATCATCGCGCCGACCATGACGACGACGACGCGGCCGAATGCCGGCGTGTCGATGAACATGGCCACGCGCTGGTTTCGCACGAAGAGATCGGGCACGTGTCGCTCGCCGATGGAGTTCACCGGGTAGAGATCGCCGGAAATGCCGTGGACCTTTCCCATCGTCCCCGCGACGGGCGAGTGGACGCGGTGATAGTCGCGCGGCGAGAGATAGATGACGGCGAAGGTACCGCCCGCGAGCGCGGCAGCGTCGGCTTCGTCACCCACGAGCTCGGCGACGCTGTACGGCCGCCCCTTCACGATGATCCTCGAGTCCGATTGGACGGGCCCGCGATCGACGAGCTTGCCGTCGGCGGGGCAGACGACGCCGTCGTCGCTCAAGCGGCGCGCGCCGGCTCGCAGCGGACGCGTGAAGAATGCGTCGAAGCTCGGATACGGCTCCGACATTTTCGCCACGTCGCCGAGGTCCACGTCGTACGCGCGGACGTAGAGACCCGTCACGGCGCGGGAAACCGCGGGTGGAAGGGGCTTCTCACACAGCCTCCCCACCGCGTGGCTCAAGCGGGACCTAGGCAGTATTCGAAGTAGCTGGGCTGCAGCATAGGTCGCGACGCTCACCGTGCCGGCACCTGTTTTCGTTGGATCACGCCATGTTAACCGCTCTCCCCCTCGAAATCGAACAGCTTTGTCGGCTTTTGCCGTCGTCTCGGAGCCGGCGCACGGCCGGGGCGGTGCCTCAGGGATCAGTCACGGGGTATTTTTCGGGCTGACTCGCAAAGCGCGCGGCGTTCGGGCGCTTCGGGAACTGCGGGGGGCGCCGCACTAGAGGCACCGTTCTGGCTTATGGAAGGACTCGCGAAGCGCCCTTCGCACGCCGCTTCTTCGAGGTACGGATCGATGGCGACGGCCCAGTCGAAGAACGAATTTGCCTCCGGGTCACCCTTGTCGCGGCGGTAACGGCCGGCGAGGGCGAACCACCCGGGGTGACCCGCATCGACGTCTTTCACTGACTCGAAGAGCGGCGCGCCGGAGGCGGCGTCGCCCGCTTCGATAAGGCTTTTCCCGAGTAGAAAACGCACCGAGGCGTCGTGCGGCTCGGCCGAGAGTGCGACGCGAAACCGTTCGACGGCCTGACCCGCTAGACCGCGCGCCTCGAGCAGCTCGCCCGTCCGAATTTGCCGCGCGCGCTCCCGCAAGCTGATGGGTTCGCGGTGAACGACTTGATCGGGCGGCGCGCCCTTGGGCGGCGGCAAGTGTCGCAGGTAGTCCTGCCAGCGGACGATCCATCCTGAAAGGTCGTACCCCGACGCGCTCTCGAGCGCCCGGCTCGCCTCGTTCGTGCCGAGCCCTTTCAAGTCCTGGAACAAGAGACGGAGCGCGGGCTGCCCATTCACTTTGATCCAGTACTCGATGAAGCTCGACACTTCGGCGAACGCGATCGACGCCGCGTCCGCACTCGGGAGCATCGCGATCGACGGACCGAGCTGGTCGATACCGACGGACTCGCCGGTGAGGAGCGCATTTTGCGCGACCTCGTCGGGCGCGGGATCGCCGTCGAACGGACGGGGCGGTCGCCAGCGGGTCTCCTGGCGCTTCGCGAGCCCCTCTTGCAACCACAGTGGCGCTTGATCGCGCGTCGCGTGCGAGAGAGCGAGATGCGTCATCTCGTGTTGCAACGTGTCTTCCCACGGATAGCCGCCGGCGAGCGTCGCGGCGCGCGGCGAAATCATGTTCACCCTGCCCCACCGCGCGACTGCGACCGTTCCCGTCGTTTCGGCCGCCTGCAGCGGAAGCCCGCTCACCGCCGACAGCGAAAACAAATCGCGCACCAGATCGATGCGGAGCGGCTTCGGAAGCTCGATGCCGAGATCGCGCACGATGGCGGCGCGCGCCTTCACCGCGACGTCCGCGAGAACGGGCAAGAGCACGCGATCACCCTCGTCTTGAAGACGGATCCAGAGATCGTGCTCTTTGTCCTCGATCACCACCGAGCCCGCGGTGGCGCGCGCGCAATTCTTCGCGAGATCGGCGAGCGGCGCCGCTTCCTTCACGCCGGTGAGCGACGCGAGGGTTGCTTGCGCGGTGTCGCAGTCGCCCACGTACAGCGAGAGGCGCGCCCGCTCGATCGCCGCGCCGGTCGAGTCCGCGTCGAGCTTTCCGATGAGCGCGCGCGCCTTGTCGACCTCGAGCTCCGTGATGGCGTCCGAGACTTCTTCGACGTTCGGACCGCCGAGAAGCGCCGGCGAGGGTGCCACCAAAAAAAACAAGGACGCCGCGACCGCGACCGCGACGACCGCGCCGTTCGCGGAAACGAGCCTCGAGCGCTGCGCCAAAGCAAAGCCGAAGCGACGAGCCCTCATCGGAGCAGGCCCTCGGCGTAACGGCGTACGGCCGGCGAGAGTCGCTCGCTCGATTCGTGCGCGAGCCCTTCGAGCACGCGACGCCGAAATTCTTCGGCGCCCGCGCGACCGTCGGGGCCGGGAACTTCACCGCCGAGCGACGGATCTTTTCCGTTTTCGCCGTGTTCGCCGGCGCTCTGGCGGCTGTCGCCTTTTTGATCGCCCGAATCGTCGCCGTTCGATTTTTGTTGGTCGGAGCGGCTTTGTTGCGACTGTTCGAGGAGCCGCTGCGCTTCGCGCTGAAGCTCGAGGCCGCGCTCGCCGTGGCCCTTCGTGAGCTCCTCGGCGGCTTCTTTCATGACACTGCCGGCGCGTCCGATCTGATCGGCGAGCTCGCGGGGGAGCGCGGCGCCGTCGCGGCCCGGCTGATTTTCGGCCAATTTCGATGCTTTTTCGCTCAAATCGCGCTCGGCGTCTCCGGCGCCGGTGACCGCGTCGCGCGCCTTCGCTTCCGCGGCGGCGCGGCGCTCGGCGAGCTTTTGCTCCGCGAAGTCGCGGGCGTCGCGGAGCGCGCGGCGCATCTCGGCGAAGTTTTGGCGGAGCGGGTCGTCGGCGTCGAGCCGGTGCTCGGCTTCGTCGAGCGCGCCGAGCGCATTGTCGGCGTTCTCTTTCGCCTCCGACAACGACAGATTTTCGACGGAGTGCGCCGTCGCGTTCGCGTGTTCGCGCGCGAGCGCGGCCGACGCGCGCGGCGTGCCGAACTCTTCGCCGGGGAGCGGCAACGGCTCGGCGGCGTCGCGGATTTTCGTCGCGAGCTTCTTCGCCTGTTCGCGATCGGCGTCGGTCGCATCCGTGCTCGCCGCGTCGTCGAGTGCGTTCTCCACGCCGTGAAGCGCGTTCTCGTGATCCCGAGCGAGCGCTTCCACTTGCTGGGCGACGCGTTCGAACTCCTCGTTGGCATCCGACGGCGACGGCGAATCCTGATCGCCGCCTTGGCCTTGACCGGATTCGACGCCGCCGCCCCCGCCGCCGCCATGCCCGGTGGTCGAGCCGAACGACGGCATCGGGCGTCGCAATCTCGCCGCGAGATGGAGCGCGGCGAGCTCGGCGTGCATCCAGTCGCTCTTCTGTCGCGAGCGGCGGACGCGCGCGAGATCGGCGGTCGCGACGCTTCCGATGTCCTCGCCGAGTGCCGCGAGCACCGACAAGTGACGGATGCCCTTGTCGAGGACGTCGATCGCAGTGTCGAGTCGCTCGACGCCGTCTTTGCCGTGCTCGCCCTCGCGCCCGAGGCGCGCGCCCGTCGCGGCTTCTTCGGCCACGTCGCCGAGCCGCTTCGAGACGTCGGCCGCGTCGTGATTGCCGAGCGCGCGGAGCGCGACGTCCACCGCGAGCGCCGCTTGCTCGACGCCGCGTTCCGTCGGCGCGCCGCGGGTTCGGGCGAGCAAGTCGAACTGACCTTCGATGAACGTCCGGAGGCGCGCGGGAAACGGCGCGCCGGAGTAACTTCGAGACAAAGTCGACGCCGCTTGGGCGCGCAGCTCCGCGGCGCGCCCGGCGCTCTCTTTGGCGCGGTCCGCCGCGCGATCGGCGGGCGACTCCGGCTTTGCACCGAGCCACCCGAGGTAGTCGACGACCGCATCGCGCAGCTTCGCAACAGCCGCAAATCGCGCTGATTCGGGCTCACCGACCTCCGGGGGAATCACGATGATCGGCGCGCTCGCGGTCCATTTCGGGCCGTCGTACGGGTCGTTGTCTTTGACTTCGATGGTGACGCGAATCGGCAGGAACATCCGCCGCAAAAACGCGTCGTGTGACGGGAGCACGTGGCCGCCGCTCTCGAGCTTGCTCTCGCCGTCGAAGCGCCCGAGCGTGCGCCGCTCTTCGCGCGGACCCGACCGCAAGACGAGGTCCGCCTCACGGAGCCCGTGGTCGTCGCGCGCCGTCCACCGGAGCTCGATGCGCTCGGCGTCGGAGAGCTTCACGGTCCGCGGCGCGCCGTCGAGCTCGACGGTCGGCGGATCGTCGGGGACGACCGTGACGTCGAGCGTGTCGTCGTCGTCGATGCGCACCGCGCCGAACCGCGACGCGACACGGAGGAGCGCGTTCGAGCGCACGACGTAGCGCGCGACCACGCCGCCCGCGCCGTCGCTGGTGAACGCCTCTTCGCGGGTGCCGTCGGTGAGCACGAGCGCGCGATCGAGGACGCGCGGCACGCCTCGCACGGTGAGGACCGTGCCCATCGAGAGCTCCACGGACGTCCCGAAGACGAGCGCGCGCTCCGATTCTCGCGTGTAGCTCGCCGGCTGCGCCGAGAGCCGAGGATAGGCGAGCCAGCTCATCGTCATGGGAGCGCGCCCGTTCTTCGCGAGCAGCACGTCGAGCCCCTCGACGACGCGAGCCGGCGCGACGAACACGCCGAGCGTCGCGAGCGAGAGCAACATGACGGCGAGCCCGCGATAGCGCTGCGCGTATTTCTTCGCTGCCGTCGTGACCGACGCGCTCGAGACG
>DATBBD010000263.1:0-2086 GCA_036271175.1 Polyangiaceae bacterium
CCGCTCCTCGTCCGAAGCGGCAGCACGATGACGCTCACGCCGCGCGCCGTCGCACTCTATCCGGCGGTAGAGCGCGGGCTGTCGGAGCTTCGCGCGACGATCACCGGTGAGCCGCCGTTCGAACCGCGCACGGCGGGGCGAGTCTTCACGGTGGGCGCGGTCGACTACGGCCAGTCACTGCTCTTGCCGCCGCTCCTGGCCTTTTTGGAACGCGAAGCGCCGCGCATCGACCTGGCGGTCGTCAACGCGCCGGATCTGTTCGAGCTCCTGGAAAACGGACGCATCGATCTGGCCATCGTCGTCGGTCCGACGGTACCGAGCGCGTTCCGAAGTCGGGAGCTCTTCACCGACGGCTTCGTCTGCATGGTGCGACGGGGCCACCCGGTAGCACGCCGCAAATTGACCCTTGCCAGGTACCTCGAGCTCCGTCACGTCGTCGTGGCACCCACCGGATCGCCGGGGAGCGTCGTCGACACCGAGCTCGCGAAGCGCGGCAAACAGCGCCGCGTCGCGCTCCGGGTGCCCGACTTTCTCGTCGCGCCGCTCGTGGTCTCGAACTCGGACTTCATCAACACCGTCCCCGGGCGACTCGCGACGCTTCACGCGAAGCACCACCCTGTCCGGCTCTTCCCGCCGCCGATCCCGCTCCCGCGGTTCAGCATCTGCCTCGCATGGCACGCGCGCCTCGATGCCGATCCGGCGCACGTCTGGCTCCGAAACGGCATCGTGCGCGTCGCTCGTGACGTGTGAACCTCAGAGAACGTGCGCGCCGACGAGGTAGAGCGCGAGCGCACAGAGCGAGCCGAGCGTGAACAGCGCGGTGCGTAACGCGGCCTTGTCGCCGATGTACGCGATGCCGTGGAGCGCGCGAACGACGACCCACACGATGGCGATGAGGGGAGCGAGCCCGGACGCCGGTGATTGGATATGCGCGACGAGGACCGCCGGCGCGTACACGGCGAGCGCCTCGAACGCGTTCGCCGACGCCGCCAAGGCGCGGGCGCCCTTACCGGTCTGTTTCGCCTGTTGGAGCCGCGGGTGGTTGTTGTCGAGCGTGCCGAACTCCGACTTTCGCAGTGGATTCGAGAGCCCGAACCAGAAATACGGCAAGACGGTCGCGACGAGGAGCGTCCAGAGAGGGATGGTCATGCCCTAGGGTCGAACGAATCAGGCTCGGATCGACATGCCGCTCGTCGATTTTTTGGAAGGCCGAAAATCACGGTTTTCCCGCGAATCTCGTGGACGCGCTCGGGTCTACGGGCTCCAGATTTGGCCCGTCTCGCAGTCGACGTGATGCATGCGGCTCGCGCCCCGTTGGACGTCGAGAACGCCGAAGACGATCGGCAGCGCGAAGCGGCGGGGCCCGATCGAGCCCGGGTTGAAAATGACGAGCCCCTTGTCCCTGCCGATGAACGGAATGTGCGAGTGCCCGCAGACGACGAGCGACGCCCCTTCGCTCCGCGCGAGCGTCGCGACGTCGCCGCGAAGCTTCACGCCGAACACGGCGATGTGCACGAGCAGCAAGCGCAGCGCGACCTGGTCTCCGTCGAGCACGTCGAGCGAGAGCGCCTCGGGAACGCCGGGAGCCGGCGCGTCGATATTTCCGCGCACGGCAAACACCGGCGCTATTTTCCTCAGATCGGCGAGCACCGCGAGATCGCCGATGTCTCCGGCGTGCACGATGCAATCGGGCTTCTCCGCCCGGATCAGCTCGCTGCTCTTCGGATGCGGGCGACCGTGCGTATCGGCGACCACGACGGCTCGCAACGCTCCGTCTCGGAGCGCGATCGAGCGGCGCTCCGGAGCCGCGTTTTTGCCGCCGTTCGAGCGGCGTGACCTGCGGGAGGCGGACGTCTGCATCGGCTAACACTACTGCCACAAACTTTTCCATTGGCCCAGATTCGTGAGATCGAGGGGCCATGGCGCAAAAAAGCTCGGAAATCGCGACGGCGTACCGCCTCGAGCAGTTCTTCGACGGCATCGGCAAGCACCTGAAGGATCGGCGCAAGAGGGAGTCGTTCGCGATGTACGCGTTCGGGATCCTCGGCGACGGTGAGCGCAAGAGCGCGGAGCCCATCGCCGCACG
>DATBBD010000264.1:0-4944 GCA_036271175.1 Polyangiaceae bacterium
CCGCCAGCTCGTGGCTCCGCCAGGCGCTCGCCCGTTCCGACGATCTGCGCGCGCGCCACCACGGCGTGTACGACCAAGACGAGCTCGACGTGCTCTGGCTCGCCGCGCATCTCTCGAGCGCGATGAGCGCGTCACTCGTCCCGGATCTTCCGAAGCGCCTCCGGGCGGCGTCCGCCGCGCTCGACCGGCTCCGCGAGCCTGCGTTCGGGTCGTATGCTCGGTGGTTCGAGGTCTACGAGCCGCTGCTCGGCGCCGAGGTGGCCGGTCCGGCTTCCACCGTCGCGGAACGGACGACCCCCGTCACCGGAACGCTCGCGGAGTGACTCGAGACCGGTCGGCAGCGAGAGACGCGCCGAAAAACGGCCGCGTTTCGCGAGCATCGTGTTTCGGTGACCCGCTTCGGCGACACTCGGCAACTAGGGTTTAGTGTCGGGTTCGCCGGTCGTCCGAAAGCAGAGCCAGGTCTCGCGGTTCCCGCAAGAGCGGCTCGGCGACGCGGAGCTCGTCGAGGCCGTGACGCGCGGCGACTCCGGTGCCGCCGGAGTCGTCTGGGATCGTTACTCCGCGCTCGTTCGCGGCGTGCTGCGCTCGAACCTCGGCGCCGATCCGGCGGTGGAAGACCTTCTCCAAGAGGTGTTCATCGTCTTCATTCGCGGCGCGGGCGAATTGCGCAAAGCGGGTGCGCTCCGTCCCTACCTCGTCTCCGTCGCTGTTCGCCTGGTGCTGGTCGAACTGCGTCGGCGGAAGATCCGGCGTTGGGTGACGCTGTCACCCACTGGCGACGTGCCGCCGATCCCGGTGGCGCCTCGAGACCTCGCCGGAACGATGGCGCTCGGTGCGCTCTATCGTCTCCTCGACGAGCTTCCCGAGCGGCGTCGAGTGGCGTTCGTGCTCCGGCACGTGCAAGGTTTCGACGTGGCCGAAGTGGCGCTCGCTCTCGGCGTCTCCGAATCGACGGCAAAGCGCGAGGCGGCGCGTGCCCGTGGATCGATCGTTCGCCGCGCCGAACGTCGCGAGCCCGCGCTGTGGGAATACATTCGCGCGCTGGAGCAGGCTCGAGATGAGTGATGCGCGCCCCGACCCCGACCCGCTCGATCGGGTGACATCGCTCGCGCGAGAGGCGGCGAATGCTCCCGTTCCTGCCGAGATTCACGCCGAAGGGCGGAATCGCTTTCTCGCCGCCGCTCTGCGGCAGCCGTTCGCGACGCGTCCGGCGACGGACGAAACGTCGTTGTTCCGACAGGGATTGCGTCGCTACGCGCTTCGGCTCGCTTTGGCGGCGTGCGTTGCGCTTGCCGGAGTCTACGTCCTTTCGTCACGCGGTTTCTTCGCGACGAGCCATCCGCTCGAGTACGAAGTGACCGGCAACGCAACGTCGGCGTCGAGCTACGTGGTCGCGTCCCTCGATTCGTCGGCGACCGTGCGCTTTTCGGACGGCTCGGACGTCGTCGCCGTCCCGGGTTCGCAGCTTCGCGTCGAAGAGACGTCGAACGACGGCGCGCGCCTCCTCGTCGAGCGCGGCACCGCGACGGCCCACGTGAAGCACCGGGCGCGGTCGAGCTGGCTCTTCGTCGCCGGGCCGTTCGAGGTGCACGTCACCGGCACGAAGTTCGGCATGGCGTGGGACCCGGTGAAGGAAGAAATCGATGTCACCATGTACGAAGGTTCCGTCGAGATCGACAGCCCGATCGGGCCGAGTCGATATTCGCTCCGTGCCGGTCACCGCTTTCACGCATCGGTACTCGAGGGGACCGTGAAGATGGACGGCGCGCGTTCGCCGACGACGGAGAACGCGAACCCTGCCGTCCCCGTTCCCGTCACGTCGGGCGTCGGGGCGGGCGTCACGACGAGCGCGCCGGCGGACACGGCGGAGTCGACGACCGTCCCCACCGCGCCGGCCATCGCCACGCAGCGACCAGAAGCCTGGCCGGATCTGGTCCGTCGCGGCGCGTTCGATCGCGTCGTCTCGGCCGCCAAAGATCGCGGTATCGCGGCCTGCGTGGCGTCGTGTTCGGCGTCGGATCTCCGCGCCCTCGGGGATGCCGCGCGGTACGTCGGCGACGTGGACACCGCGACGCGAAGCTTGCTCGCGCTCCGATCGCGGTTCTCCGGCACGCGAAACGCGAGCGCGGCGGCGTTCTTGCTCGGGCGCACGAACGAGTCGAAGGGCGACGTTCGCGAGGCCGACCGCTGGTATCGGACCTACCTCGACGAAGCGTCCCACGGCGAATTCGCGGCGGACGCGCTGGCCGCCCGCATGCGAACGAGCGTCGCCCTCGACGGCCCGTCGGCAGGCGCCGCGGTTGCACGCGAGTATTTGGTCCGCTATCCGAACGGTGTGCACGCGGGAACGGCGCGGAAGCTATCGGGGTCCGAATAGAGGATGCGGGCGCGCGCCTCCGTGACCGCGGCGCTCTTCGGTTTCGCTCTGGCCGCGGGCGCACGCGCGAGCTCGGAGCGTGTCGTGCTCGTGCGGCCCGAGGCGCGCGATCCGGTGCTCCTCGACGCCTGGAACCGGCTCGCCGCGGAGCTCCGCATCGATCGATTTTCGGTGCAGATCGTCGAAGACGGCGAGGTCGACACGTCGCCGGCGTCGCTGTCCGCCGTGGCGCGCAAGTTCGAAGCCCTCGCGGCCATCGAGCTGGTCGAAGAGACCGGGCAAACCGCCGTCGACGTGTGGCTCGTCGATCGCGTGAGCGGCAAGACGACGATGCGCACCGTGGCGGTCCAGAAAGGCGCCGACGCGTCGAGCGTGCTCGCGATCCGCGCCGTCGATCTCTTGCGCGCGAGCTTGCGTGAGTTCGAAAACGAGGAGCGACCGCCTCCCGACGTCGTCGGGGTCGAGCGCGGCCCCGTTCCGCAAGCCGTGATTCGACTCGCGGCGCGCCCCGAACCGAAATGGCGCCTCCGCGCCGAGGCGCTGCTGCTCGAGGAAGGGACGCGTTTCGGCGTCGCGCTCGGTCCGGCGCTCGCGGTGTCGTACCGCGTCGCGGAGCGGTTCGAACTCGGCGTTCTGGCGAGCGGTCCGCTGCTCGGCGCCCAGCTCGAGACGCGCCTGGGGTCGGCCACGGCGCATCAAGAGCTCGGCCTCGTCGAAGCGCGATTTTCTTTGGTCCGCTCCACGCGATTCGACGTCGCGTTGAACGCCGCGGCGGGCGTGCATCTGTTGTCGGCCGAGGGACAGCCATCGCCGCCGCTCGCGTCGCGAAGCGCGCACGTGACGAGCTTCGCCGGTTCCTTGGGGGTCGGCGCCGATTTCGCGTTGTCGCCGCGCATCGCGATCGGCGCGACGATCCGCGCGATGGTCACCGCGCCGGGAGTCGGCGTCGCGGTCGCGACCGAGTCGGCGACGCTGCCGCTGCCGGTTGTCGTCGGCACGCTGGGGATCGCGGTGGCGCTGTGAATCGCTGCGGTGTGCGTTCGCGCCGGCGCTCGGGGTCGGTCGCGCGGTTCGTTCGCTCCGCGCCGCTCGTCGCTGTGCTTTGCACGGCATCGGCGTGCAGCACGCACTACGCCCAGACCGCCGCGGAGCCGCTCGGCGCGACGAGTCACCGCGACGGCGGACCGATCTGCGGCGCGTCGCTCGCAGCGCGACTCACCGTGACTCGAACTTCGGTCGACGCGGACATCCGCTACCAGCACCCGGGTTACAATTTCGTCCCCGAGGACGAGCCGATCGCGTTCAGCGTCACGCCCGACGGCAATGCCCAAGTCGCGTGGCTCGACGACACGGGAGCGCACGTGCACGTGACGCCGCTCGATGCCGCGCTCACGCGAAGCGCGCCCGACGTGGTCGTCGACGGCCTCGAGGTCGGCGGCTTCGTCGCGCAGCGAGATGGCTTCGCGCTCCTCACCCGAAGAGCCGACCCCGG
The DNA here is from genome assembly GCA_036271175.1 of Polyangiaceae bacterium. Lineage (GTDB taxonomy): Bacteria > Myxococcota_A > Polyangia > Polyangiales > Polyangiaceae > DASZVB01. The sequence continues at coordinate 3,873 of DATBBD010000264.1, forward strand.
GACGCCGCTTCCCGATCCCCTCGAACCGGGCGAGGTCGGCAAAGCGGCGATGTTCGTGCGCGTGCGTGACGGCGTCGAGGAGACGGCCGCGCCGCTGACCGGCACCGCCAGCATCACCACGTCGTCGATCGGCCCGGCACGCGATTGCACCGCGTCGCCGCTGCACGGCCGGCTCGAGTGGAACGGCGCGAAGTACGGCGCTTACTTCGCGATGCTCGGCTGCGAGGGCGACGTTCACGCCTCGTATTACGGCGACAAGCTCGCGTACCTCGACGACGGAGGCCGCGCGATATCCGGAGGGTGGGGCTTCGACTGCAGCATCGACGAGGGCCTTCGGCTCGTTCCGGAGTCCGACGTGTTCACGTCGCTTTGCCTCGCCGATCGCGTGCCGTTCCAAGGTTTGAATCTGGTGATCGCCGGGCGGCCTGCGGTGGAGCTCGCGCCCGAGTTGTCCGCCGATGGCTACAGCGCCGGACAATTCGGATCGGTCATAAAAATGAACGACGGCACGTACGTCCTCGCGTGGCTCTCTCGCGGCTTCATCGAGCCCGATGGCTCGCCGGGTCGCGCGGCGAAGCGCGCGCCGGACATCGCCTTCTTGCGTCTCGACGCGAACTACGCGGCGCTCGGACCCGTCGCCTGGTTGACCGACACCGACGACGTCGCGGAGGCGAATCTTCACGTCGCGCCCTACGGATCGGACCGACTCATCATGATCTGGGACGCCGTCGACGAGCTCCGATGCGGTCCGCAGACGTGTCTCGGTCACTACGCCGGCACGCACGCACGGCTCATGGACGGGCGTGGCAATTTCGTTTCCGACGACGGCCTCATCTCGGCGGTGCCCAACACCGACCAGGATCTACAAATATTCGCGAACGGGGACGTCGGATGGGCGTACGCGTCGGAAATGCCGCGCACCTACGCCGAACCTCTCTTCGCCCGAGACGGCGGCGCCATCGACGGCGCGCCGTCCATCCGAACGTTGAGCGTCGCGCGTCTGGCGTACTGTCCCTGACCGATTATTGACCCGCGATCGGGCGGCATCGTCACTGTGCCGCACGATGACTTC
>DATBBD010000265.1:0-7220 GCA_036271175.1 Polyangiaceae bacterium
GTGCTCCATCGTCGGGATGCGCGAGATCGCTGGCCGGCGCTTTTTCGCGCCAATCGACGAGGGCGTCCACGTCGAATTGGGTGATGCGCTCCGTTGCCCAGGCGTCGAATTCCTGAGCCCAAGGCGGCGCGGCCCGGTCGAGCGGCGAGCCCACGCCGTCGAACGACGCGAGGTTGTGCGTCATCCCGCCGCTCGCGACGAACGTGACGGCCTCGGCGCGGAGCGGCGACAGCCGCGCTCCCAATCGAAGCAAGCTCGCGTCGTCGACGTACGGATACGACACTTCGAGCACCGGGACGTCCGCGGACGGGAACAGACACGAGAGCGGCATCCACGTGGTGTGGTCGAAGCCGCGGCGGTACTCGTCGCGGGTCACGGCGTAAGCGGGTTCGAGGAGCGACTCGACGCGACCCGCGACGGCTTCGCTCGGCGGCGTCGCGTACTCGAGGTTCTGCGGGAGGAGCCGCTTGAACGCGCGCGGGAGATCGTACATGGCAAACCCAGTTGCCGTTCGTCCGAGCGTGATCTTTCGCGAGGCGTAATGCGGCGTCATCACGACGATGGCGCGCGGTTTCGCGAGCGTCCGACCCCAGGCGCGGACTTCCAGAATCCGCCGTTCGTTGCCCGGTAAGAACAACGGCGAGCCGTGGCTGACGTACAGCACGGGATTCGACGCGCTCGCCGCGCGCGCACGATTCGCGAACGTCGGGCCGACGGCGAGTCCGAGCGCCGCGCCGAGCAGATCGCGACGCGAGAGAAAAGAAGGAGAGCGTCGTTCCGTCATCGGATGCTCGCGCGGCCTCCGGGAGCGCTCGAGCCGGCGCTCGGGTGACAATTGAAGCACGAGAAGCCGGTCTGGGTTTTTGGGTCGTAGGGAGGCGTGCCGAGGAGATCGACCATCGTGGGCGTCACGTCGTCGTGCATGAACTTCGCGACGCGCGCGGTCTTCGGATCGGCGTCGTTCGCGGCCGGTAAATGCGCGGGATCGAGCGCTGGAAGGCCGTGTGGCATGGCGTAGTGAACGGCCTCGGCGTCGTGGCCGTGACAGGTGCGGCACGTCATGTCCGGATACGGCGCGGCGTCGAAGCGCTGGAAGAGTCGCGACATCGTGGGCAGGACGGCGAACGTCATCGTGTCGTGTCGGTCTTCCCAGCTCGAGATCGCCCAGTCGTCGATCGGCGTCGCGTTCACCGGCCGCGGCGGTGGCGCCCCCACCGATCGCGACGTCGGGGCGCAAGCAAGCGACGTCGCGAGCCCCAGCGTACCGAGGACACCCACGACGCCGAGATGCCGTAGGCCGACGGGCGCCGTCGCGAACGCTCTCGCGCCGCGCCGCTCGCCGATGCGATCCGTCGCGCGACGCCGCTCGTTCACGAAATGCCTCGCGCGACGCCGCTCGTCGGATCGTGTCGCTTCACGCCGTCGGGAACGCCGGCCTCGAGCTCGCGTGCGTCGAGCAGCCCGCGGGCCCAGAGCGTCCGTTCGACGATCGTCCGAAAAATGCGTTCGAGCGCCTCTTGGGTTTGTGCACCCTCGAGTACCCCGAGCGCCCTTGCGATGGCTTCCAGCGTCGACAGCCCTTCTTCGCGCGTCTCGGTACGGAGTCGGTAGATCGACGCCGGTCCCGGTGGCAGCGACACGCACGGCACCTCGCTCATGCCGGGCACGCGCTTTCGTACCTTGGACGCCTGTCGCCAATTGCCGTCGGGCACGATCAGCGTGAACGCGTCGGCGGTATTCGCGAGCTCGCTCAGCGGACGCGCGTCCGGATCCGGAAACAGCAAGAGCGGCCGCGAACCCGGGGGCAACGTGAGCGGCGCGCTCGGCTCCGCCGCATGGCCGCGCACGACGACTTCGCTGTTCGTCAGACACAAGGTGGCGAGCCGCCCGGTGTTCGTCGGTTTCCGATCTTCGAACCGGTGAATCACGAGCACCACGCGCGTCCGTGTCTCGAGTCGCGGCGTGAGCGCGCACACGCAGAGGCTTCCGTGCATGCGGCAGCGCGGGCAGCGGAGGGCAGCGTTCTTTCGCCGGCTCACGACCGGGTTCTACTGCATCCGAGGGCGCCCTGCCGACGCGAGCGCGAAACGCGCCGGTCGCGCCCGCCGCCGGAACCGGGCCGCGAAGAAAATACCCATCGCGAGCGCGCCCACGTCGAGCGAACGCCCGTTCGACTCGTCGCGAGGAACCGAACAGCCGCAACCACTGCTGCTCGTACCGGCCCCCGCGACTCCAGCATCGACCGCGCCGGGCGAGCCGCCGCTCGCGCTGCCGGTGTTCGCGCCGCCCGTGGCCGACCCTGCGGCGCCACCGCCCGTCGTTCCGCCGCTCGTCGACGCGCCCGCGCTGCTCGTCGCGCCGCCGCTGCCCACCACGCCGCCGCTCGACGTCGCGGCGCCGCCGTTGCCGGACGCGCCGCTGTCAGGCGCTGCACCCGACGCGCCGCCGCTTCCCGACGCGCCACCGCTCGTCGACGCGTCGCCGGGATTCGTCGTGCCTGCGTCCGGCTGCGCCACGACGCTGGACAGGTACTCGAAGTCGCGAATGACGACTTCGACGTCCTTGCCATCGGACGGAGGTGCCTTGAAGCACCACAGGTTCATCCCGAGCGGCATGGGTTGCTGAGGAACGTTGATCGTCGGGTTGGCGGGCGCGTACGTCCAGGTCTTCAGCTGATTGTCCGCGCTGAAGACGGGGTCGAAGCCCTTGAAGAGCGAGCTCGTGATGTGGTCGGTAGCCCACTCGAATCGCGACGTGGATTGGGTCGTTCCGCCGAGCGAAAACGTGTAGTCGAGCTCGCCGACGGTGTCGCCCGCCGCGGGATAGTCCGTCCAATCGGCGTTAGGGCCGTCCGCGACGGACCACCGCGAGTACTCGATGTCGATCTCGTTCGTGCCGTCCTTCCCGATGCCGGCGGCGGGCCCGTAGGGGAAGAGACCGAGCACGACGTTCTTGTCGAACGTGTCGATCGGAGCATCGACTTGCCACTGGTACGTGCCGAAGCCGAGCAGCGTGGTCGTGAACAGCTCCGACGCGGTCCACGTTCCGCCGTTCTTCGTGATCTTCAGATGCAGATAGCCGCTGTCGTCGATCGAGACGTTGTCCGGGTTGCCTTCGGCGACGCCGGCCATGCCGCCGCTCGTGACGTTCCACTCGAGCCCCTTCCACGACAGCGTCGTCGCGGCGGCCGCCGCGCGGCAGAAAAATGTCGAAGCCAGCGCCGTGACGGCGACGGAAAGTGCAACGTGTCCCCGAATAAGCAACATTCGTCGCATTCTACCCGCGCTCGAGGCACGGCGCGCGTCACTTGTTCAAAAAGGCGACGACGCGTTCGGCGGTGACCACCGGTTGCTCGAGCGAAAGATCGTGTCCCGATCGAGGGACGATCGCGAGCTCGGCGTTCGGTAGATCGCGGAGGAGCTCGGCCTCGGAGCGTTCGCGCGCGATCCGATCCCACTCGCCGAAGAGGAGCAGGGCCGGTGGATGCTTGGCGATGAGCGACGGGCTCGTGCGATGTCGTGCTGCGGCGAGGGCGAGCAGCAGCAGATTGCGACGGGTCGCAGGCTGCTCTCGCACCGAACGCTCGATGGCGTGGAGCCGATCCGGATGATGTTTCCGAAAATCGGACGAGAGGATGTTCCTCACGAGCCGGACTTCGGCGTCCACGCCCGGAGACGTGAACGACCCGAGTAGCGGCAGCGCGCTGAGGACGACGTGACTCGACACGGTGCCGATGTTCGGCAACGTCGACGCCAAGACGAGCCGTTCGACACGCTCGCCCGCGTCCGCGGCGAGCCACGACGCGACCATCCCGCCGAGCGACAGACCGAACACGTGCGCGCGACGGAGCGAGAGCGTATCCATCAACGTGACGACGTCCCGCGCCATGTCACGGGTTCCGAACGTCAAGGGAAGATCGCTCGAACGACCGACGCCGCGCGGATCGAACGCGAGCACGCGAAACGACTCGGCGAGCTTGTCTTCGAACTCGCCCCACAGGTCCATCGATCCGCCGAGGGGACGATTCAGGAGCAACAGGGGCGCGTCGATCGCGCCCGCGATCGAGTAGTGGAGGCGCGCGCCGTCCGGGAGCGTCGCGACGCCGAAGTCGGTCGTCGGTTTCATGACGCCATGTCGTCCAAGTGGATCTGCATTTCACGCTGAATGCGTGCTGCGGCGTCGAGGGGGGCTTCGTCCGGCGATATCGTCATGGGTGGCAAGATCCGCAGACCCACCGGAAACGGGAGCGGCAAGTACGGTAGCCAGGGGCCGAGGGTCAGCCCCCAGGGAAGCGCCAGCGCCATCGGAAAGCGTTCGAGGCGCGCCCAGTGCCGCATGCGCAGAAATTCGGCGATGCGCTCGCCCTCGTGAAAAATGTACGCGCTCCGGTGTGCGCCGTACGACACGATCGGAACGATCGGCACGCGCGCGGCCTGGGCGACCTCGACGAACCCGGTGCGCGGCAAAATCACGACCTCGTTTCTACGGCGGAAATGGCGATAAGCGTCGAGATCGCCGCCGGGGTACACGAGCACCTGACCGCCGGACGCGAGCACGCGCGCGGCGTTGTCGCGAGTCGCGGCGACCGCGCCGAAGCGCTGCAGCACTCGTCCGACCGCGGGGAGCTGGCGCATCACGAAGTCGTGCGCGAGCGGGTAGAGCGGGCTCTCGGGGCGCAGCGTTCGCCAGAGCACGGTCAAGGTGCACATGAGATCCGGCCCGAGGATGCCGCCGTTGTGATTCCCGACGAACATCACCGGCTTGCCGATCGGGATGTTGTCGCGGCCGTCGCACGTCAGTCTCTGGTAGCGAGCCGCGATCCATTCGAGGATCGGGAGCGCCATCGCGATCGTCCGTGGGTCCCGCCGATCGAGGGCGTCGGGCCCATAAGACATCCCCGGGGCTTAGCCAACTTTGGTTTTCCTCGCAAACCCCGTGTACGCGATGGTCGTCGAGCCCGTGAAAGTGAACTCGAAGTCGGCGGGAACGACGCGCGTCCGTAACATCTCGAAGAACGCCCTTCCGAAGCGCGGCCGCGACCCGACGAGCTCGAGCGGCGCGAGCCCGTGGGCGCGGCACATTGCCGTGACCTCCTCGGGCTTCAGGAAGAGCCGGAGCACGTGCAAGTCGCGTGGCGTGTTGCGGACGAACCACTCGACGCCTTTGATGACCACGAGCCATGCGAGCGGGTTCCGGTTGAAGGTGTGGAAGAAAAACAACCCCGACGGCCTGAGGACGCGCGCGACCTCCTGGATGACGCGTCGCGGATCTTCGACGTGTTCGAGAAAATCCATTCCGCACGCGACGTCGAAGCTCTCCGCGCCGTACGGCAGGGACAGCGCGTCCCCCATTTCGTAACGAACGGTGCCCGTCGTGTCGTGGCTGGCGGCGATGCGCAGCGAGTTTTCGTCGGCGTCGAGCCCGGTCACTCGATGTCCGAGGGTGGCCAGTTCATTGGTCAGAAATCCGCCGCCGCACCCGATGTCGAGCACGTCGCAGGGCTGCTCGCCGAAGGCCTCGCCGATGTGACGGGCTACCCACGGATTACGGAGGCGTGCCTCCGCTCGAAGGAGCGCGACCGGATCGTCTTGAGCCTCGTACCAGCGCTCGCCGAGCGTCGCGTACAAGTCGTTGTTCACCGGTCTCGAAAAGAATCGCCCTGTTTCCAAGGAATGCTCCGATAGAAAAGCTGCCAAGCGACTCTCCGTCTATTCCTTCCGGAAGAGCGCGCCACAGACGGTGAGGCCCGGCCCGAACGCCAAGCTGAGAACGAGCGTGCCATTCGGGATCCGGTCGTCTTCGAGGACGTTCTTCCAGACGTGAGGCAACGTGGCCGACGACATGTTGCCGTAGGCAAAGAGCACGTCGCGACTCGAGCGCAGTTGCGGTTCGCCGAGCTCCAGCACGTCGCGAACGCGGTCGATGATCTTCGGCCCGCCGGGGTGAACGGCGAAGACCGATCCGGGAATTTGCTCTTCGGGTCGAAGACGCGCCGAGGTGTACAGCTGGTCGACGAAGCGACGGAGCGCACCGGCGATCCGATCGGGGACGTCGCGCGCCAAAGTCATTTTCATGCCGGCGTTCGTGCCGACCCAGCTCATGGACTCCGCGGAGTCCGGCAAAATGGCCTCGTGTTGCGACAGCACGCGGAGTCCGGGGCCGACGCCGGGGGTGTGCATTGCGTAGCGGATGAATCCGTCGGCGAAGAGGCTCTGAACGACCAGCTGTTCCAACGAGTGATCGCTCGGGTCCATGTGCAGCGAACAGAGCTCGGTGTGGACGATGTCGACGCGAGCCCGCTCGTCCACGCCGGCGCCGCGCCCGTCCGGCGACCGATACGACAGAGCGCCTGCGGCAAGGCGCATGGCCGGAAAGGCAGCGTAGCAACCCATGTGATAGGCGTGCGTGACCCGGGTGAGCTCGCCCCAGCCCTTGTTCGCAACGAGGCGCTGCGCGCCGCTCGGCGAGACGTAGCCGGTGCACGTCACGTGGATCAAATCCGACGGGGCGACGTGTTCGTCTGCGTAAGCGTCGACGAAGTACTTCGACACGAGCTCGGCGAAGAGCCGCGTCCGTGCTTCCGTCCCCACGCCGCGCGGATTCTTCTGCACGTCGTAGATCGTCATGTCGCCGAAGTCGTCGCGCCCGACGTCGTCGACGACGTGACCGCGCGACGCAATTTGCGCCGGATTGCACGCGCAGCGATCGATCACCTTACGCAGTCGCACTTCGAAGGCGCGCCGCTCATCGGCGCTGAGGCCGGCTTGGGTGGCCTCGGACCCCGCGTGCACCCGTGCGATCCAATCGAGGGCGCGCGCCTGGTCGACTCGATGAGGCGGTCGCTCCGTCGTGAACGCACCGAGCACGAGCGGGCGAACGTCGAGCGGCTCCGTTGCGGTCCGCGCGCCGTCTCGCGCGCGGGTGGGAAGGGGAATATCGCCGTCGAACGGGGTCGTCATCGGGTCACTCCAGGCTACGTGACTCTTGGTCACCGGGTCGCGTTGCAAGCGCAGCGACGGCAAAATTCGATCATCTGGCAGGTTACGGTCCACGCCACCGACGAGTTACGTCGCCGGCGCCCTGCGGGCGGGGCAATCCGCCCAAGACGGACATGGGGCCAGCGCGCGCCGATACCAGTCGTGTACGAATCGTTCGCACCAGGCCCGTGGCAATGTGCCTCGCGAGCCGAGCTCGGGGCGTTACGTCCTGGGCTGCTCGAG
>DATBBD010000266.1:0-11777 GCA_036271175.1 Polyangiaceae bacterium
CGTGCCGTGTGCTCCACACGCACATCGGGCGAGCATCGTCGAATCGGACGGTGCTAGCGTCCGCGCGTGCTTGAACTAAGGAAACACCGATCGGCGATCGGTCTCGTCGTCGCGATCGCTCTGTCTGCCTGCTCGAAAGGCGCCTCGTTCCGCGCAAAGCTCACGCTCGGACACGACGCCGGTCCATCAGACAGCTCGACGCAATCTGGCCAAGGCGGCGAGAGCGGGCAACGCGGGCAAGGCGGCAAGACGGCCAACACCGTCGGAACATCGGGCGGCGGTACGACCAGCGGCATCGGCGGTGCGAAATCCGGCGGCGGCGGGAGTGGCGGCGCTTCGGGCAGCGGAGGCTCGACCGCGAACGGGTCGATTTTCCCACTCACGGTGTCGTCGAACGGGAGATATCTCGTCGAGCAGGACGGCACACCGTTTCCGATCCTCGGGGACTCGGGCTGGGAAGCGCCACTCAACTTGAACGCGAGTGATCAGGACGCGTACCTGACCGACCGAGTGGGTCGCCATTTCAACGCCGTCCTCTTCGAGGCGATCGAGCACAAGTTGACCTCGAACAAGCCACCGAAAGATCTCGCCGGCGACCTCCCGTTCACGAAGCGGCTCGACGGCCAGCCCTTCACGGGATCTCCCGACGGAACCACGACGACGAGCGGTTACAGTTCCCAGTTTCCGCCTGACCCCTATACCGACATCAACAGTCAATCACCCGACTTGACGTCGCCGAACGAACCCTATTGGACTGCAATGGACGCCTACATTGCGCTGTGCGCAAGCAAGGGTGTTTTGGTGTTCATGTTTCCGGCTTACACCGGCTACGGAGGCACCGACGAGGGTTGGATGAACGAGATGGTCGCGAACGACGCGGTCACCGGCGCCGGAACGCTCGCTGGGCAACCCTGGGTGGATGGATCGAAGTCGAAGCTCTGGAACTACTCGGCGTGGATCGCGAACCGATACAAGAACGCGACCAACCTCGTTTGGCTCTATGGTGGCGACTACGGCACCAGCGCCACGGGCGGCGGTTTGTTCACACAACCCCAAGAAAACGCCGTCAACAGCGTGCTCGCGGGCACCGAGTCCATCGCGAGTCAAAAGTCGATACTGCGGGCCGCACATTGGGCTCGCGGCAGCATAGCCACCGACGTGTCGCTTCCCGCAGGCCCATTCAACCTGGAGAGCGTCTATACGGATACGTCGAGCGCCCAGATTGGCCGCACGGGATACGCACACTCGCCCGCAATGCCGGCGTTTCAAATCGAGGGCTACTACGAGAACAATTCCCACAACAACGGGCTCCCGAACCGGAGACTCCTCTGGTGGGTCGAGCTATCCGACATCGGGGGTTACTTCTTCGGTAACGAGCAAGAGTGGGGGTTTTCGAGTGGGTGGCAGGCGATCTTGAACTCGCCGGGTTCGCAAGACACCGCGCGGATGAACGCGTTCTTCCTCGGCATCCCGTGGTACCAACTAGTGCCGTCTGGCCTGAACGGCGCGAAAACGCTCGTCACGGAGAACGGCGGCACCGAAAATCCGCAGAGCGACGACTACGTCGCCGCGGCCGTCACCGGCGACGGCGCCGTGCTGGTTGCCTACGTGCCCCCGTCGCACTCGGGCACGATCACCGTCGACATGTCGGCCCTGTCGAAACCCTCTCACGCTCGCTGGTTCAATCCAGCGACCGCGGCGTACACCGAGATCGCGACCAACGTTGCCAACTCGTCGACGAAGACCTTCACGCCGCCGGGCGACAATGGGTCGGGATTCGGCGACTGGGTGCTCGTGCTCGACGCTCGCTGAAGGAAGCCGGGACGGTCGACGCCGGCTCGGCGCGGGCTCGGCGCGGGCTCGACGCGGGCTCGACGTGTTCGAGCCTTGGCAGAAGCGCCGAAATCCGCGACGGTAACGGCAGGATGGAGCGGCCGATCGAGGGCGAGCAGGGCAAGCAACGAGCCCCGGCGAGTCGAGTCTCTCGCATCGACGCGTTCCGGCTCTTCTGCATGATCGGGATCATCTTCGCGCACGCCTATTTTTTTGGCGGCGCCGCCCACGAATCGCGACTCGAACGGCTCGCGGAGGTCGTCGGAACCCAAGGTGTACGCTTCACGATGCCGTTCTTTTTCGCGACGGCAGCGTACTTCTACTTTCCGAAAATTCGGCGCCTTCCGGTCGACGATTTTTCAGCAGCGAAAGCGTACTCGCGGCGATTGCTCGAGATCTTCGTGTTCTGGTCGGCGTTCTACGGGATCGAACAGCCGCTCGTCGCGAAAGATCGATTCCTCGAGCTTCATGGCCTCGGCGATTGCGCACGAGCGATCGGAGATTACTGGGCGAGCCTGGCGCGCGATCCGTTGACCTTGCTGTTCGAAGGCACGGCACCTCATTTGTGGTTTTTGTCAGCCCTCTTGGCGTCGCTGTGGCTCTTCACCATTCTTCGCCGTTACGGCGTGTCCGACGTTCAGTTCGTTGCCGTCGCATCATGCTTGTACATCGTCGGCGTCTTGGGTGGTTTCTATGCGAAGACCCCGATCGGCCTCAACTTGCACTTCGAGACTCGGGACGGTCCGTTCTTCGGCGCATTGTTTTTTGGGATAGGTGCCTGGTTCGCCCGTCGTCGAGAGGTGCCGTCCTGGAGTTGGACCTTCATCCTCCTCGTCATCCTGGTTGGCGTGGGCTTGAGCGCAGGCGAGCTCGGGTTTTTGCACCGCGAATACGGCTTCAACATGCGCGACGCCGACTACGTCTTTGGCACTGCTCCGTATGGAATCGGCATGATGTTGGCCGCCTACAAACCCGGCGAAACAGCCCTGGAGCGTTTCATGGGTCGCTTGGGACGCAGCACCCTCGGGATCTATGTATCCCACATGTTCTTCGTCGATTTACTCAGACCGCTGCGTGTCTTCGTCCCGGCTCTGGTTTGGCCCGTTCTCTTGACTGGACTCGTATTGGTCGCTTCACTGTGCTTTACGTGGGCTCTCGAAAAGACTCCGTTGAATCGGTTCATCGCGTAGAGCCCGTCTTTCAGCTGCGACAAGTCCAGCGCCAGATCCGCAGCGGCCCGGTCGGCTCCGTCACCTGCCGGACCGGCTCGGCACAGGGGTCGGGGATGCCGCCTTCGAGCCACGATTTGAAGTACGGACCTTTTCCGATCTCCTTTGCGCGGATCACGATGTAGTCCGGCGCCTTCCAGTGCACGTAACGGAGCGCGGTGCCCTGGTCGTCCACGTAGGGCAGATAGCTCAACACCGCGCCCGCATAGAACGGCAGCACCGCTCCGTACCCCATGATCACCGGGTAGCCGGCGTGCGGTCGTCTTTCGTTCCACCGATCTCGAATCCACTGTCCCTCGGTTTTCGTCTCGCGATCGGTGGACTGTCGAAAGTCCTCGAGTGCGGCGACGCTAGGAAGAGCCTCGAGGCAAGTAACGCCGATGATGACCGTTGCGATCGGCATGACCCACGCGTCCGCGCCTTCTCCGCGACGACCGAGTCCAACCAATCGTGCCACCACCCAAACGACACCCGCGGAGGTCCACGGGATGAGAATGGGGATTAGTGGAAACGCGTAGCGGTCCCAGAGGAACATGATCCCCAAAAGAAAGCTCATTTGAATCGCCCCGAACGCGATGAGCACCCCTCCCGCGAGCTTGCCGGGACCACGCCACCACTTCGTCAGTAACAACCCGATCCAACTACCGATGACCCCGATGCGGATCCTCCAGATCGACGCCCAGGCGTTCGTGGCCCCTTTGACGAGGTGAAGAACGCCGCCGATCCGCGAAGGCGCGGCCCGCAGCAGATCCATCGGACCCCGGGTCGACGCGTGACCCGACCCGCGAAGAAACGGCGACTCGTCGGGCCACATGTCGGGTCCTCCGAGATACGGCGCCCGCTCGTCGAAATGATCCGACTCGTCGAGCCCGCGCGACGCCCGGTCGTACGACATGCCCGAGCGCATGCGTTCGTTGATGAGCTCGTTCGCGCCCGTCTTGCCTTCCCATCGGAAGTGGCCCGCCGCGCGCGTCAAGTAAGCGGTGTACGGCGCGGCGACCAAGACACACGTCAAGAGCGCCAGCGCGCCGCGCTCGAACGCCCGGCGTCGAGGTTCGTCGCGGCCCCAGTTGCCGACCACGATGGCCGGACAAACGACGCCTACGAGGACGAGCATTTCCGGTCGCACGAGATGCGCGAGCCCGATCGACGCGCCCGCTGCCGCAGCGAGAAGCATCGAGCCTCGCGTGCTCCGGTCGGAATCCGCGCCGTAGACCACGGCCAGCGCCGCGAGCATGACGAAACAAATCGCCAGCGACTCCGAATAAACGGAAACCGACAAGGCGACGAGCACCGGGTGTAACGCGGCGAATGCGCCAGCAACGAACGCCGTCGGGCGGCCGAAGACCCGCTTCGTCAGAAGATACAGGACGACCACGAGCGTCAGACCGGCAACCAGCGAGACGCATCTGCCGGCGATTTCTCTGTTCCCGATGACGACGTTGAGTCCGCCGATGAGGCCGGGATAGACGGGCGGAAACATCACTTCGGGGCCGCCCATGATCCCGAAGTATCCGTGCCCGGAAAACCAGGACTCGGCGATCCGGCAATACTCGGTACCCTCGTTTTCCAGCACGGAAACGTGTCGAACCCACCACCACAGTCGACACACGAAGCCCAGCGCCACGAGGGCGAGTACGTCCCTCCGCGAGGATCGTTGCTGCTCCAAGAGACGTCAACGATAGCTCAGTGCCTCGCACCGTGGCGCTCGTTACGATGAGCGAGGCGCGGGCGGGCGATGCTGGGATTACCGCCATCGCGGCGCGCGCAGCATCGTCGCAATCTCGTTCCTGCTCGGCGGCCTAGTCGATGAGAAAAGTGGAGCAGAGTGCCACACTCGTCACCGCGCGGAGGCCGAGGCGGTCTCCGTCTCGTCGCGGGAGGGCACGCTCAGTGCTGCCAGACGAGCCACGGGGCCTTGCCCCGCATGACCATCTCGTCGAGGACGACCTTGTCCTTGAACGTGTCCATGTTTTGCCAGAAGCCGTCGTACGGGAACGCGAGGAGCTCGCGCTTCTCCATGAGCCGCTGGAACGGCTCGAGCACGAGTTCTTCGTTGGGATTCATGTAGTCGAAAATCTCGCGACGTAGCACGAAGAAGCCGCCGTTGACCCGCACCGACGAGCTGCCGACGAGCTCGAACTTCGTCGCGTGATTCTCGGCGTCGGCGTGCACGATGTGAAACGTGTGCGGCGCCGGGATGCTGAGGAAGGACGCGATCTTGTTCCGTTTGACGAATGAGTCCACGTAAGTGGTCAGATTCAGATCGGAAACGCCGTCGGCGTAGTTGGCGAGGAACATCTCCTCGCCGTCGAGATACGGCTTCACTCTGCGGAGTCGTTCACCGATGTTGGAAGTGAGACCGGTGTCGACGAACGTGATCCGCCAGTCGCGGATGTCCTCGTTCAAGAGCTCGATCTTGCGTCCGCCGTCGGCGAAGACGAAGTCATTCGAGCCGCACTCGTCGTATTTCAGAAAGTAGTTCTTGATGACCGCCGCGCCGTGACCGAGACACAAGATGAAGTCCTTGTGCCCGAAATGCGCGTAGTATTTCATCAAGTGCCACATGATCGGCCGCGAGCCGACCTCGACCAGAGGTTTCGGGATTTGATCCGAGTAGTCCCGGAGTCGCATTCCAAAACCCCCACAGAACAGCACTACTTTCATTGGACCTCGCGTCGCTACGCATACGAGGACCAAGTTACCACGGAAGGCGCCGCGCCGGGTAGCGACTCCGTGGACGCGGGAATCGCGCCGTGAAACGCTGAAGCGCAAGGAATGTCGAACCCGCCCCCAGCAAGCGACCGGTTGGGTCAGGGGGTTCAGCGTCTCGTAGTCCGGAACACGCTCTTCCTGACGGTGGCGCAGACCGCCGGTGTGCCACTTTCGATCCTGATGAATGCGGTGATGGCGCGTTATCTCGGAGCGCAGGCGCTCGGGTACATTTACGTAGCAACGACATTCAACGCGATCGCACTTCTCGGCGTGGAATGGGGTCAAAACGGCTCGTTGCCCGCCCTCGTCGCGACCGACAAATCGCGCGCGAGCGTGCTTCTCGGCACGAGTCTGGTCTGGCGCGCGGGCACGACGCTCGTCGCCTTCGTGTTCCTGGAGGGTGTCAGTCGCGCGCTCGGCTACGACGACGATTTCCGCACTGCGATTCGAATCATGTTCGTCTCGTACGCGTTCTCCACCATCGGCAATGCGTGTCAGGACACGAGCATCGGTCTCGAACGCACGGACATCGCCGCGATCCGTCAAGTGGGCGAACAAACCGCGCAAGTCGCGATCGTGCTCCCCATCGTGCTCCTCGGCGGAAAGCTGCACGCGGCGCTCGTCGGCTACGTCTTCGCGGTCCTTCCGCCGCTCGTTTTCGTCGTGGTGGCGCTCCGACGAGCCGGCGTTCAACGGCCGTCGTTCGATCCGAAAGCGTTGAGGGCGCTCCTCGAACGGGGCACTCCGTTCGTCTTCTTCGGGCTCGCGATGGTGCTCCAGCCGAACATTGACGCCATCTTCTTGTCGAAGCTCTCGCCGGCGGCGGTCGTCGGGTGGCACGCCGCCGCTCGGCGGCTCATCGGCTTGTTGTGTTTTCCGGCGACCGCGCTCATCGGGGCTCTCTATCCGACGCTCTGCAGATTGCACGCGGTCGACGTGAAGGCTTTCATCCGCACGTCGCGCGAGGCCGTGCGCGGCGCGAGTCTGCTCGCGATTCCGGTCGCGCTCGGCTGCGCGCTGTACCCGGACGTCGGCACGAGCGTGTACAGCCGGTCGTTCGCACCTGCCGACAACAACCTGCGCGTCTTGTCGGTCTTCCTGTTTCTTCTCTATTTCACCATGCCACTCGGCTGCGCCATTCTCGCGGCAGGCAAGCAGCGCGCGTGGGCCGTCGTCCAGTCACTCTGCGTCGTCGCGAGCGTGGTCCTCGATCCCCTCCTCATTCCGTGGTTCGAACGAAAATGGTCGAACGGCGGGATCGGCGTGTGCGTGTCGACCGTCGCGAGCGAGCTCATCGTCGTCGGGTGCGGGATCTGGCTGGCGCCGTCGGGGATATTCGACCGTAAATTTTGGAGATCCCTCGGACTCGCGGCCGCCTCGGGTGCCGCGATGGTCGTGACGGCTCGCCTCCTTCATCCGATCCTCACGCCGTTCCTCGCAGCGCCGATTTCCGTCGTCGCGTACGTCGTAGCGCTTTGGCTCACCGGCGGCCTCGAGCAGAGCTCCATCGACGCGATTTCTGGATTTCTGAAACGCAAAATGAATCGCGCGAAACAGGCGGCGTGAAGTCGAACTTGCGATAATCGGGCCGCCCGTTGGATATCATGCCGCCGGCGCGCCCAGCGCCGCCCGACGAACGGAAGAAATGATGAGCTCGAGGCCGATCGCCTACGTGATGGAGCAAACGCTCGGCAGCATCACGCACTATCTCAACTTACGCCGGCAAGAACCGATGCCGGAAAGTGGAACTCGACGGTGGATGCCGATCGACTACCGCGACGGCAAGGTCCCCTGGACCTTGACCGGAAGCTTGCTCGCCCGGCGCGCGCTCGGACAGGTGCTCGACGACGTCGACGGCATCTTCATGCACACGACCACACTCGCGCTGCTCTCGATGGACTACTTCGGGAAAAAGCCGACCGTGCTCTCGAGCGACGGAACGCCGATGAACAAGCGCGGCATGCGGCAAGCGTACGGGCTCCCACCGGAGAGCCGCCTGGCGGAAGACGCGAAGCGCGCGCTGTTCCGCCGCGTGTTCGCCAGGGCCTCGGGCTTCGTCGCGTGGTCCCAATGGACCAAGCAGTCGTTCGTCGAGGACTACGGCTGTCGTGAAGAGGACGTCGTCGTCATCCCGCCGGGGATCGATCTCGATCAGTTCACGCCGGGGAACCGCAACCACGAGCTTCCGCGCATTCTCTTCGTCGGCGGCGACTTCGCGCGCAAGGGCGGCGACCTATTGCTCAAAGTGTTCCGACAAAGGCTCCGCGGCAAGGCCGAGCTCGAGCTCGTAACGCGGACCGATTTGCCCGAGGAGCCCGGCGTTCGCGTCTATCGCAACGTACAGGCGAACTCGGACGAGCTTCGCGCGCTCTATGGCTCGTCGGACGTGTTCGCTCTTCCGACGCGCGCCGACTGTTATTCCCTGGTGTGCATGGAAGCACTCGCGTCGGGCCTGCCCATCGTGGCCACGCGGATCGGCGGAATTCCGGACATGGTCCGCGAGGGGCAAACGGGTCACGTGGTGTCCGTCGACGACGAGCGAGCGCTCGGCGATGCGCTCGAATCGCTGGTCGAGCGCCCGGAACAACGCCACGTCATGTCGCTTTCGTGTCGAGAAGAGGCGCGGCAGCGATTCGAATCGCGCGTGAACGCGCGCGCGCTGTTCGACTTCGTTCGGGCCCGCTGCTGATCCGCCTTCCGCTCGCGCGGATCGTGCGGGTAGAGTCGTTTCGTGAGCGTCGTTTCCGCGATCGTGTGCACGCGAAACCGGGCGATCCCGGTCGTTCGAGCCGTGCGCTCGTTGCTCGACGAAACGAGCGCGGATCTCGAGGTGATCGTGATGGACCAGAGCGACGGTCCGGAAACCGAGCGGGCCTTGTCGGCGCTCGCCGGAGACGCGCGGGTCCGTTATCATCGCTCGAAGACCCGCGGCAAAGGGGCGGCGCTGAACGAGGGGCTCGCGCTCGCGCGCGGCGACATCGTCGTGTGCACCGACGACGATTGCGAAGTGCCGCCCGGCTGGGTGCTCGCGATGGCCGCGCTCCTCGACGCGCAGCCCACCGCCGCGATCGCTTTCTGTAACGTGAACCCGGTCCCGCACGATCCGTCGCTCGGCTACGTGCCCGCGTATCAGCGAACCGTTAGCCGCTTGCTCCGCAGCGTCACCGAGCTTCGAAACGGTCTCGCGCTCGGCGCGGCCATGGCGCTCCGGCGCGATTTCGCCCGGTCGATTGGCGGGTTCGACGAGTCATTTGGCCCCGGCGCACGGTTTCCTTCCGCCGACGAGTGGGACCTGTGCATCCGCGCGCTCGTTTCGGGACGTCACGTGTACGAGTCCGCGGACCTGTCCATTCTGCACGACGGCTTTCGCACCCTCGAAGAGGGCAAGGTGCACGCGCGACGCGACTGGGTGGCGCTCGGCGCCGTCGCAGCAAAACCAATCAAGGCCGGCCATCTCCAGGCAGCGATCATTCCGTTGTGGTTTTTTCCCGTCCGGGCCCTATGGCCGCCGGTTTCCGATCTGTTGCATTTGAAACGTCCTCGAGGCTTGGCACGCATCGCGGCCTTCGTTCGAGGGTTCGCTGACGGCTTCCGGACGCCCGTCGAACACGACACGCTTCGCTTTTCGCGTCCACCCAGCGACCGATGAACCGACGAGCGCGTGGGTCGCGAGGGCGGGAGAGGCGCCGCTCGGGCCTACCGTGCTACCGTCAAGGCACTTAACGGGCGCCCGATCGTACGGGAAACACTTACATGCAAAAAGCACTCGTTACCGGCGGTGCGGGCTTCATCGGAGGCCATCTCGTCGCGCGGCTGGTGCAAGACGGAGCGAGCGTCGTCATCTACGACAACCTCAAGCGCTCGTCGCGGGCCAAGCTCGAACCTTTCGAAGGATCGTCGAACGTTCGCTTCGTCGAGGGCGACATCCGTGATTACGCCGGGCTCCGAGCGGCCGCGCGTGGAACCGACGTCATCTACCATCTCGCCGCGCAATCCAACGTCATGGGGGCCATCGAAGACCCCGACTACAGTGTGACGACGAACGTGCTCGGCACGTTCAACGCGCTTCGAAGCGCGGTCGACGAACACGTCGGGCGCGTCGTGTTCACGTCGTCCCGCGAGGTCTACGGCGAAGTCGACCAAGTGCCGGTCGACGAATCTCGGCCCCTTGCGGCGAAAAATCCCTACGGCGCGAGCAAGGTCGCCGGCGAGGCGTATTGCCGGACCTTTGCTCACTGCCACCAGTTGAACGTCCAGGTCGTGCGGCTCGCGAACGTGTACGGCGCCGGCGACAGCGGCAGAGTCATTCCCTTGTGGCTCGCCGCGGCGCAGGAGGGCCGCGACCTCAAGGTCTTCGGCGGGGCGCAGATCATCGACTTTCTCTGGGTCGGAACGGCGGTCGACGCGCTCGTCCACGCGAGTCGGCACGATCTCCCGGGCCCCGTGAACATCGGCAGCGGCGTCGGTACGTCGATCCTCGAGCTTGCACGGCGAGTGATCGAGGTGACGCGTTCGAAGAGCGTGCTCAAGCGCGAGCCGGCGCGCGACATCGAGGTCGCAAAATTCGTCGCGGACATCGGACGGATGCGCGCGCTCGGTCTCCACCCCGAGAGCGATCCTCTGGGCCATCTCGCCGAGCTCGTCGCGGCCTATCCACCGGGCGTCGCGTCCTGAGACGGCGAACTCGCCTCGGCTTGCGATGGGTCGCCGCGGCGTGTGCGGCCCTGTACTTCGTGGCTCTCGTCGCGATCACCCTCTCGCTTCGATTCGTCGGGGAACGGTGGTGGGGAACCGACGTCGGTCTTTACGTTCCGCGCGTCGTGTTTCTCGCTCCACTCCCGATCACCGCCGGTGCGCTGCTGGCCTTCGGACCGAGACGGCTGCTCTACGCCGAGCTCGTCGCGTTCTTCTTCGTCCTGTTTTCGCTGATGGGGTTCGTCGTCAGCTTCCCGCCGAGTACGGCGAAGCCGTCGATCCGCGTGCTCAGCATCAACGTGAACTCCGTCTATGCCGGCGTTCAAACCGTCGTCGACGCGATCCACGCGTATTCGCCGGACATCGTCCTCATGCAGGAGGTGCTCGCGAACCAAGAGGCGCTTCAGAAGAGCCTCTCGACGTTTTACTCGACGGTGTCCGGTTCGACTCAGTTCGCCGTCGCCACGCGGTTTCCGATTACCGCGACGCTCGAGCCGGAGAGACTGCCGCTCTTCGACCGTCTGCGCTCGCCTCGTTTCTTGAGGTACACGATGCAGACGCCGCTCGGCGAAGTGGCGGTGTACAACGTGCACCCGATCTCGCCGCGGTACGGCCTGTATTCACTCCGCGGCCGAGGCGGCCTGCGGCAGGAATTGCGCTCGGGAAGCTTTTTCAAAGCGGAACACGTCGGGGCCATGCAAGCGGACAGCGCCCTTCGCGCGACTCAAGTGACTGCGTTCGCGAAGATGGCCAGCGCCGAGCCCGGTCCGGTCATCCTCGGCGGCGACACGAACT
This sequence comes from Polyangiaceae bacterium, assembly GCA_036271175.1. GTDB lineage: Bacteria > Myxococcota_A > Polyangia > Polyangiales > Polyangiaceae > DASZVB01. Next base: position 11,268 of record DATBBD010000266.1, read on the forward strand.
TGCCGACCTTGAGCCCCGTGCTCGCCGATGGCCTCGGGGCGTTCGTCGACGGGTTCCCTTCGGCAGGTTTCGGCTTCGGCTACACATTCCCCGCGAAGCACCCGTGGATGCGGATCGACCGCATCCTGACGAACCACGACCTCGAATTTTCGACGTTCAAAGTCGGTTGTGAAGGCGCATCCGACCACTTGTGTGTCGTAGCCGACATCCAACGCAAGTGAGCGCCACCGATTCCCGGGTGGCGCTCCGCGACGTTCAAACTCGCGAGCGGAAGTACTCGGTCGTGGCTTCGATGCCGGCGCGCAACGTCACGCGCGGCTGCCAATCGAGGAGCTTCTTCGCGAGCGTGATGTCGGGCTTCCGTTGCTTCGGATCGTCTTCGGGAAGCGGCCCGAACTCCATGGGGCCCGCGCCGGGCACGAGCTCGCGAATCACCTCGGCGAACTGACGGATCTCGTATTCATCGGGATTACCGAGGTTCACGGGGCCGTGGTACTTCGTCCCCATCAG
>DATBBD010000267.1:0-6360 GCA_036271175.1 Polyangiaceae bacterium
CGTCTACACGAACGGAAAGCTCGCGATCGCCGACGCGATCCGCGCGTTCGGACGCATGCCGCTCCCGCCGTACATCAAGCGCGAAGTCGAGCCGCGCGACGCGGATCGTTATCAGACCGTGTTCTCGCGCGTCGAAGGCGCGATCGCCGCGCCTACCGCGGGCCTTCACATCACGCGCGCGCTCCTCGGCCGCCTCGCGGTTCGCGGCATCGACGTCGCGTCGCTCACGCTGCACGTCGGGCTCGGCACGTTCCAGCCCGTGCTCGTCGACGATCTCGATGAGCACAAGATGCATCGCGAGTGGTTCGAGGTCTCGCGCAGGGCGGCAGACGCGATCGCCGCCGCGCGCGCCGCGGGGAAAAAGATCCTCGCCGTCGGCACGACCGTCGTGCGCGCGCTCGAGTCCGCCGCGAACGACGATGGGACCGTTCGTGCGACGTCGGGTGACCCTGCACTCCTGATTCAACCGGGGTATCGGTTCCGCGCCGTCGACATGATGCTCACGAACTTCCACCTCCCGCGCTCCACGCTGCTCGCGCTCGTCTGCGCGTTCGGCGGGACGGAGCGCGTGCTCGCCGCGTACGAACAAGCCGTGAAGGACGGCTACCGCTTCTACTCGTACGGCGACGCGATGCTCTTGGAGAGCGCGAAGCCGTGAAGCCGCGCGCGGAGGGCTTCGCCTTCCATGTATTGTGCAACGATCCGACGACGCGCGCCCGGCGCAGCGTGCTGCGAACGCCGCACGGCGACGTCGACCTTCCGACGTTCATGCCCGTCGGCACGCAAGGTTCGGTGAAGGGCCTGTCGATGGACGAGGTCGCGTCGACGGGCGCGAAGATCGTGCTCGGCAACACGTACCACTTGTGGCTTCGTCCCGGCGAGGATGCGGTCGCGCGGCACGGTGGGCTCCACGGCTTCACGAAGTGGCCGCACGCGATGCTCACCGATTCGGGCGGCTTCCAAGCGTTCTCGCTCGGCGGTCACAAGGACGGACGCGACAAGCTCGTCGCGCCGAGCGAGGACGGCTTCCGTTTCAAGTCGCACCTCGACGGCGCGGAAAAATTTCTCTCGCCCGAAATCGCCGTCGAGGTTCAATCGAAGATCGGCGCGGACATCCAGATGCAGCTCGACGTGTGCCCGCCCGGCGACTCGCCGCGCGAGGTCGTCGAGGCGGCCGTGAAGCAGACGACGCGATGGGCGAAGCGCGCGCTCGCGAGCCCGCGTCCTGCCAAACAAGCGCTCTTCGGGATCGTACAGGGCGCGTGCTTCACCGATTTGCGCAAGGCGCACGCCGACGAGCTCGGCGCGATGCCGTTCGATGGCCTCGCGCTCGGCGGCTTCTCGGTCGGTGAGCCGAAAGAAAAAATGTTTCGGACGATCGAAGAGGTCGCGCACACGCTCGACGCGGAGCGCCCGCGTTACTTGATGGGCGTCGGCACGCCCGAAGATCTCCTCGCGTGCGTCGGCTTCGGCGTCGACATGTTCGATTGCGTCCTTCCCACGCGCAACGCGCGCAACGGTCAAGCGCTCACGCGAAACGGGAAAGTCGTCATCAAGAACAGCAAGCACGCGAAGGACGACTCGCCGATCGATCCCGCGTGCGCGTGCGCGTGCTGCGCTCGCGGCTACTCGCGCGCGTACCTTCGCCACCTGTACGTCGCGGGCGAGATGCTCGTCCTTCGCTTGCTCACGCTGCACAACCTCCATTTTTTCGGCGAGCTCATGGCGGGCGCACGCGCAGCGATCGAAGCAGGAAACTACGCGGCCTTCGCGAGCGCCGCACTGTCACGCATGCGCGGCGGCGAATCTGATAGCGTCAGTACGGCCTCGGCATGAGCGAACAGAAGAAACCGCAGATGCTGGGGCGCATCCTGCTTCAGCGAAAGCTGATCACGCAGACCGATCTCGATCAGGCGCTCGGCGCGAAGGATCAGGTCGGCAAGCCGCTCGCTTCGCGCCTCATCGATCGAGGCGTGCTCTCGGAGCTCGACGCGGTGCGCGCGCTCTCGGAGCAGCACGGTGTTCCGGGCATCGATTTGTCGCAGGTCGCGATCGACGTCGAGCACTTGATCCTTCCGCGCGAGGTCGCCGAGGCCCACAAGCTCCTTCCGGTGCTCGTGAAGGACGACAAGCTGTTCGTCGCGATGGCAGATCCGGGCGACAAGAAGGCGATCGACGAGCTCGAGTTCGTGACCGGCAAGAAGGTCTACCCGTACGTCGCGCTCGCGAGCCCGCTCCTTCGAAGCATCGTCGCCGCGTACGACGCCAAGCAACAAGGCGAGCGCCATTACCTCGCGCCGAAGGTCCCGCACGAGACGCTCGTGCGCCTCGGGCTCACCGGCTCGCACGACGCGGATGGGCAGCCCGGCCCGAAGCCGTCGGAGCCGCCGCCGCCGATCGTCGACGAAGAAACGCAGCGCTCCGCCGAAGAGGTCGAGGTGACGACGGACGCGTTCGGCCGCATCGGCTCGGACATCTCGTCGGTCTCGCAGCTGCCGACGGATCTTCGCGAGCAAGTCGGACAAACTCCGCAAGGCGGCGGCTCGCTCGTCCTCATCGTCGACGACGAAACGGAGATCCGAAAGCTCGTTCGCAAGCTCCTCGAGGGCAAAGGTCACCGCGTCATCGAAGCAGACCGCGGGCTGCTCGCGCTTCGCATGGTGAAGGAGCACGTCCCCGATCTGATCATCCTCGACGCGATGCTCCCGGAGCTCCACGGATTCGACATCGCGCGCCGCATCAAGGGCAGCCAGATGTACGGCAAGATCCCGATCGTGATGATCAGCGCGGTCTACCGGGGCTGGCGCATCGCTCAGGACCTGAAAGAAAATTACGGCATCGAGGAGTACCTCGAGAAACCGTTCCGCATCGCCGACGTGCTCGCGGTCGTGCAGCGCGCGCTCGCGAAGACGACGCCGAGCATCGCACCGCCGGCCGAAGCGAACGCGGACGCGGAGGCCGCGCTGAAGGCGGGCATCGAAGCGTATCAAGCGGGTCGCATCGACGACGCGATCGCGCACCTGCAGCGCGGCGTCGGGATCGATCCGCTCGCGTTCCGCCTGCGCTTCCACCTCGGCCTCCTCTACGGAAAAAAAGGGGCGATGTACGAGGGAATGCAAGAGCTGGAAAAAGCGGTCGAGCTGAACCCGAAGAGCTTCCCCGCGTTGAAGAACCTCGCGGTGCTCTACGAAAAAGCGGGCTTCCGAAACAAGGCGGTGGAAGTGTGGGAGCGCGCCGCGAGCGCAGCGCCGGATTCGGAGACGCGCGAGCAAATCAAGCAGCACCTGCTGGGTCTTTTGTGAGGTATCCTCCAGGTCTCGACCCCGCATGAGATTCCTCTGCGAACAGTGCAAGGCGAAGTATCAAATCGCCGACGAGAAGGTTGCGGGGAAGACCGTCCGGATGAAGTGTCGCAAGTGCGGTCACCTCATCGAGGTCAAGGCCGAGGTGACCGAGACGAGCGTCGCGAGCAAGGCTCCAGCACCGGATGACGACGCGACGCGCGTCGGCATGGACGTCAACGCGATGATGCAGCTCACGAAGGGCGGTCCCGCCGGGGCGACGACGAAGCCCGCTGCCCCGCGGCCCGGCGGCGCGACGACCAAGCCCGCGCTCGCGACGAGCCTCGCAGCCGCGAAACCGGCGAAGCCCGCGAAACCGGCCTCTTCTCATTTGGGGCCTCCTCAGAAGGAGAGCGCGCTCGCCGGTGCGTTCCAGAAGACGGTCGCGAAGGACGAGCGCCTTCAAGAGATCTCGACGTCGAGCGAATGGTATTGCGCGATCAACGGCGTGCCCGTCGGTCCGGTGCGCATCGCCGAGCTTCGCCGAAAGGCGTCGACGGGTGCGGTCAACGAGGAGTCGCTCGTCTGGCAAGAAGGCATGGAGGAGTGGCGGCCGCTCCGCACGATTCCAGAGCTCGTCGCGATCGTCCAAGAAGGTCTCTCCGCGGAGCGCCCGTCGCTCGTGTCTGCGAATCCGCCGCGCGTCACGCCCGCCCCGCCCGCCCCGCGGCCCACCGGATCGCGGACGCCGACGCCCGCGCCGGTCGCGCAGCAGCAGCAGCGCAGCAACGTGATCCCGCTCGCCGGACGTTTTGCGACCGCGGAGAAGCTCGAGCCCGAGCCCATCGCCGATCCGTTCGCGATGCCGATCTCGGTCGCTGCCGCGCCCGCTCCGATATCGACGGACGTTTCCTCCGCGATGGGCGTCGCCGCGCCGACGGTCGTCATCCCGCGCAAGCAGGGCCCGAACTGGATCGTGCTCGGAATGGTCGTCGCGTTCGGCGCCTTCGGAGCGACCGCGGGCGTCGCCGTTTTCTTCAACAAGGCACCGACCGCGCCCGCGCCGACCGTCGTCGTGACGACGCAAGCCACCGCGCCCACGCAGACCGCCGCAGCCGGCTCGGTCGCGATCATCGACACGTCACCCACCGCAACCAACGACCCCGGCACGACGCGCTCGACGGGCGGCGGCACGCGCCCGAACGTCGCATCTGGCGGCGGCACGACGACGGGCGCCGCCAAACCGATCGACCCCTCGATCGCCGCCCTCCTCGGCAACTCGACGGCGGGCCCGTCGGTCGGCGGCACGAACACCGGCGGCAGCGCGGGCTCCGCGCTCAGTGAAGAAGCGATTCAGCGAGTCGTTCAACAACGTTCCGCGGGCGTCAAGCGCACCTGCTGGGAGCGTGGCGGCGGAACTGAATCAAACGTCAACGTGCGCGTCAAACTCACGATCGCTGCGACCGGCAACGTCCAAAGCTCCAACGCAGACGGCAACGATCCCATCGTTTCGAAGTGCATCGAAAACTCAGTACGCCAGTGGCAATTCCCGGTCTCGAGCGGCCCGACGACCGTGGAGATTCCGTTTCACTTTCTCCGACAATAGAGGGTCAGCCATGCTTCGATACTTCGCCTTCGCAGCCCTCGTCGCCTGCGGTGATCAGGGTCCCGATCCCAACGCACCGCAGAACCCGACGCCCAACCCGCAATATCCCAGCGCCAGCACCAGCGCGACGGCGGCTGCGACCGCGCCACCCGCGACAGCGACTGCGACTGCGACTGCGACGGCGCAACCCGTCGCGACGACGACAGCACCGCCACCGACCGCAACCGCGACCGCGACCGTGGCGCAACCGCAGGTGCAACAACCGCCGCCCGCGTTTCCGACGTTCTCGCTTCCGAACTTCCAACTGCCCAACCCCGCGCAGCTCGCGCAAGTGCTCCCGTCGATCCCGCTCGATCCGAACCTGCTGAACCAAATCAAGCAAGTCGGCGAGCAGATCATGACGCAGGGCGGCCTCCTTCTCGGCGAGGACACCGGGCTCAAAGCCGCGTCGGTTCGCTACGCGCCGCTGATGATCCCCGAAGGCGCCGCGTACAAAGACTCGCTCACGCCGGGCTCGCACAAAGCCTTCGACGTCACGCTCGCCGGCAACAAATGTTACACGATCATCGCGTACTCACCGCCCGGCCAAGTCACGAACGTCGACCTGCATCTGCTCGTGCCGCCGCTCTACAACATGGACGCCGGCCACGACGACTCGAACGACTCCACCGCGGTCATCGGCAAAGCCCCCGCCCCCATCTGCCCGTTCACGCTGATCCCCATTCCGTATCGCGTCGACGTCCACGCGAAAGCCGGCCAGGGGCGAGTGATGGTGCAGGTCTATTCCAAGTCGAAGTAACTTCACGCAACCGAATCGCGATGCCGCCGATGGGTGCGCGTGCATCGCTATTTGGAACCTCACGAGCTACCTGCTGCAAAACCACCCATCGAGGAGATGAGCGTCGAGGGCAACTTCATGCCCGCCGAGCGCGTCGTTGCGATCGTCGGTGCTCGCGCCGCGGGTCGGACGAGCATCGACATCGCGCAGCGGTTTGCGGCGATGGTGGTGAGGGCTGGCGGAGTCGTCGTCTCCGGCGGCGCGAACGGCGTCGATGGTGCTGCTCATCTCGGCGCAATCAAAGCCGGCGGGCGCACGTGGGCGGTGCTCGGTTGTGGAGCGCCCCACTTCACGCCGGCCGAGTCCGACTTGGACGACAAAGAACGGTTCACACGAATCCTCGCCAACGACGGCTGCATCATCCGACCGTTTCCCGAAAACATGGTCGCGACGCGGCCGAGCTTCTTGAGTCGCAATCGCGTGACGGTCGCGCTCGCGGAGTTGGTCATCATCGTCCAAGCGGGCATGAAGTCAGGTTCGATCAACACAGCCACACATGCGCGACGAATGCGGCGCCCGGTTTGGGTCGTGCCTGGTTACGGCGACGACTTCGCCGGTTCACGCAGACTCCTCGCGCGAGGCGCACATGAGATGCGTTCGGACAACGAGCTGGTCGATTGGTTGTACGGAAAGCC
>DATBBD010000268.1:0-9413 GCA_036271175.1 Polyangiaceae bacterium
AAATCCACGCGGCGCTGAAGTCGCGACTGAAGGAGCGGGGTCTCGCGGAGCTCGAGGTGCGCGCGTGTACCTCGAGCTGCCTCGACACCTGCTGGGCCGGTCCCGCGATCGCCGTCGAACCCGACCACTATTACTACGGACGAGTGAAGCTCACCGACGTGGAGGAGATCGTGGACGCGCTCGCGAAGAACGAACGCGTCGAGCGGCTCGTCCTTTCGCCCGACGACTTCGTCGAGCCGCGGGAGCTACGTCGCCGCGAGACAGGGCCCGACGACCCGAAGTGAGTGACGCGATGCGCGGCTCGTCAGTGGCGCCCGAAGACGTCGCACGCGGGAGCGAATGCCGTTCGGATTCACGCTGATCGGCGCTTACCATGTGGATGGTCGCCCCCTCGAGCGGCGCCGCCTCGTGGTCGCTCTCGAGCTGCGCCGGTTCCACCTAGCCGGCACGACGGTCGCGGGGTTCGTTCACGCAGAAGAAATCGCCTCGCGCGCCCGCGCGACGGGGATCGTCGCGTTCGGTCGCCGGCGGCTAGCCGCTTATCGGATCCGCTTTTCCGACGCGCACGGGCGGCGCTGCGCGCTCGATTTCGGCCACGACGCGAGCCGCCCGCCGATCGTCGCGCTCACCGAGCTCCGGGGGACGATCGGCTGCGAACCCGGCGGGCAAATTGGCTCTCTGACGCTTCGCTTCGATTGGCGAAGTCTTCTCGCGCCGACGCGATCTTTCGAGAACGAAGTCGATTACCTTTCTTCGATCCGACAACGTTTCTAGCGCGTGTCGATTCGCGGTTTTCACGTCGGCGAGCGTCGCTCCGTTGCCGCGCCGCAGCGTAGGTCGCTCCGATTCACCCGAGCCGGCACGCGTTCCCGACATTCGGCGCACGAGATGCAGGGTCCCACTTCAAGGATCGCTTGCCGAAGCGCGCGTCGCCGGGCAACCTTCGGAGCTGAGCAAGGTGCACGGGACTTCTTTCGCGGCAAGCATGCCGGAGGCCTACCGGCAACGGCACAACACCGCGGAGATGCAAGCACACGCGGCCGTCGTGCACCGGCGCGGCAACGGCCTCGTCCATCTCGAGCTGTGCTTGCCCGCTGCCGTCGACGGCCCGTGGCTCTGCGTCGTCGCCGATGATCGTCCGGGCCTGCTCTCGCTTTTGTCCGCCGCGATCTCCGCTCACTCGCTCGACATTCTCGGTGCGCGCGTTTATTGCCGGATGCGCGCGGGGTTTCCGCCCGAGGCGGTGGACTTGTTCGCGATCCGCCCGCTGAAGCCGCCGTACGTGCTCGAGGACACGGCGCAGCTCCTCGCGTCGATCAAGCGCTCGATCGAGTCTCTTCTCGCCGGTGAAGTCGACGTGCACGCGCTCGCACGCCGCGCGCGGCCGACGCCCGTGCCGTCCGGCGCTCCGCCGCTCTCCATCTTCTTTCAGGAAGCAGCCGACGCCGACTTGTTGATGGTGCACGCGCCGGATCGGCCCGGGCTGCTTCGGACGATCACCGAAACGGTGTTCCGCGAGAAGCTCACCATTGCCGGGTCGCACGTCACGACGTTCGGGCACATGGCGCGCGACGAGTTTCAGCTCTGCGAGCTCGACGGAACGCGTCTCGGTGCCGAGCGCAAAGAAAGCATCGTGGAAAAGCTCCGCGTCGCGCTCGCCGGATTGGACGAAGCGGCGAAGAAATAAGAGGGGGCTGCCTCGCGGTGGCTCGCGTGCACCAGTCCTGTTCGTCGCTTCGCCACGCGGAGTCGGGAATTCGTGAGTCGCCAGACCGCGTCGCGCGACTTTCGCGAGCCGCGAGCGACGTTCGCCGGGCTCGCCGGTAGTCTGGGATTTCTTGAGATCCGCTTGCGGCGTCGCGCGACATTGGCAGGTCGCGAGCGACCGTCGCCGGGCTCGCCGGTAGTCTCACTCGCCTCACATTCGAGGATCGTGATCTGGTCTGCCAAAGATCGATCAGGTCGTGGTAGCGACCGGGCGGTGCCCGGTCGCTGGCTACCTGAGAGGTTGGTCGATCCGACCCAAGCGTGCGCGCGTGCCGTCGGCGCTCCGCGGTCGCGGGCGTCTGGCTGGGTTGGTCCAAAAAATCTCTGAGCTCTTCCGCCTCTGCGATCTCTGCGGTTTAGATTCCGCGGTTCGATCTCCGTTCTGGATCCGTGTCCGCGTACAATGCCGCGCGATTTCCATCCGGAGCGGCGTAGCAAATCCGCAACAACAACAATTTCATGGTTTTGCCAGCTGTTGATCATCTGTCGGAGTGATGTCATCATGGCGGTATGAGTGACAATATGGCGATCGCGTCGCAGGACTCGGCGCCGCCGTCGGGGGATCGCTGGGAAGAGGGCGCGCCACGTCGTGAGATCACCGTGCTCGTCGTCGACGACGAACCGAGCAACCTGACGTCGCTCCGGAAGATCTTCGAACGCGAAGGGATGCGGGTGCTCACCGCCGAGAGCGGCAAGGAAGCGCTCGAGGTCGCGCGCAAGCACCGAGTCGCCGTGGTGCTCACGGATCTGATGATGCCCGGCGCGAACGGCGTCGAGCTCTTGCGAGCGATGAAGGAAGTGTCGCCGGACACCGAGGTCGTGCTGATGACGGCGTACGGCACCGTCGAGACCGCGGTGCAAGCGATGCGCGAAGGCGCGTACGACTTCGTCGAAAAGCCGCTCAAGCGAATGAGCATCGTGAAGAGCATCGAAAAAGCCGCAGAGCGCCAGTCGCTCGTCGCCGAAAATCGCTCGTTGAAGCAGGAGCTGAAGATGCTCACGAGCCGCGAGATCATCGGTCAGAGCCCGGCCCTCCGGCGCGTGCTCGACGTGTCGACGCAGGCGGCGCCGTCGTCGGCGACCGTGCTCATTCTCGGCGAGAGCGGAACCGGCAAGGAGCTCATCGCTCGCTACATTCACTCGAAGAGCAGCCGTGCGTCGGGGGCGTTCGTCGGCGTGAACTGCGCGGCTATTCCGGAGACGATTCTCGAGGCCGAGCTCTTCGGACACGAGCGCGGCGCCTTCACCGGCGCGGTCGGCAAGCGCGAGGGGCGGTTCGCGCGCGCCCGCGGCGGCACGCTGTTTTTGGACGAGATCGGCGAGCTCACGCCGAGCGTGCAGGTGAAGCTCCTGCGCGTCATTCAGGAAGGCGAATACGAACCCGTCGGCGGCAATCCGGTGCGCGCCGACATTCGCTTGCTCGCCGCGACCAATCGCGATCTCGCCGTCGAGGTCGAAGCCGGACGGTTCCGAGAAGATCTGTACTACCGCTTGAACGTCATCGCGGTGACGGCGCCGCCGCTCCGCGCGCGTCGCGAAGACGTTCCGCTCCTCATCGATCACTTCCTCGGCATCTATTGCAAGAAGAACGGTCGCTCGCGCCTCGTCGTGCATCGCGATGCGATGGCGAAGCTCCTCGACTACGCGTGGCCCGGCAACGTGCGCGAGCTCGAGAACGTGATCGAGCGCGCCGCGGTGCTCTGTCGCTCGGACACGATCCACGTCGAGGACCTTCCGGATGCGGTCGCGCAAGCGACGGCGCCTGCACCGTCGGCACTCACCTTTCCGATCGGAACGACGCTCGGCGAGGTGGAGTCGCGGATGATCCGCGAGACCCTGAAGCACACGAGCGGCGACAAGTCCCTGGCCGCTCAGCTCCTCGGAATCTCGACGCGAACGATTTATCGGAAACTCGGCGAGCCCACCGCGTGAGGCCGCTTGACCCCAAGTTTCGCCAATTTGTCAGCTCTCGGCGCCCCGGGAGCCCTCTCGTGCCAGCTTGTCTTCGCGTCGATGGTTGTTGCGAATCTAAGTATTCAAAATTGCCAGAGTTTTCGCCTTTGACGACTGGCATGGGTCTCGCTTAAGAAGGCGCGCAGCGGGATGGCCTTCGACGCTCTGGTGAAGAGGTTCTTTCCGGTGATCGTCCTCGGATTGATCGCCTTCGCCGCCTATTTCCAATCGGCGGCGCTGACGTCGATCGTTGCGAGCGCGATCTTCGATTCGACGCCCGCGACGTCCGCCGCGGACGACAAGACGCCGAAGGCCGTCGCGACGACGGCATCGGACGCGCCGGAGCCGAAGACGGCCGAGCCGATCCTGTCGCGCAATCCGTTCGACTCTCAGACGGGACCGCTGAACAAGACGCCGGAGGCCGATACCGAGACGCAAGCGGCGCCGCAGGCCGATCTTTCGAATCCGCTGGCGGCTCCCGATTGTGGCGGCATCCAGGCGCACGTGATCACGGAGTCGCCGGAACCGACGTGGTCGATCGCGGTGCTTCAAGCGGCGGGCGAGACGCTCGGCAAGATGCGTCGCGTCGGCGACGCCGTCGGCGACAAGCAAGTCGCGTACATCGGTTATAACCCGCTGAAGGTTAGCCCCTCGGTCTGGCTCACCGGCGGCCCGCAGCTCTGCCAGGTGCTCCTCTTCGCCCAGGCCCCCGAGACGCCGCCGCCGGCAGCCTCGGCGGCGCCGCCGCCGCCCGGTGGCGTGCCCAAAGACATCACCGATCGGATCCAAAAGGTGAGCGATACCGAGTTTCACGTCGACCGCGCCGTCGTCGACAACATCCTCGAGAATCAGGCGCAGCTCATGCGGACGGCGCGCATCGTCCCCGAGCAGAAGGACGGCAAGATCCTCGGCATCCGACTCTTCGGCATCCGTCCGGATACGCTCCTCGGCAAGCTCGGTCTCCAGAACGGCGATCGCCTCGAAACGATCAACGGCTTCGACATGGCGAGCCCGGAAAAGGCCCTCGAAGCGTACGCGCGTCTTCGAACGGCCGACGCCCTCACCGTGAAAGTGACGCGGCGCGGATCGCCCGTGAACATCGATTTCAAGATCCAGTGACCAGCATGCCCATGAAACGATCTCTCACCTGTCTTGCCAGCGGGCTTTCGATATCGATCGCCTTGTCGGCGTTGGCTCAGACGCCGCCCGCTCGTCCGCGCCTCCGAACCGCGAGCGCTCCGCCCGCCGGGGCTCCCGCCGCGCCGGCGACCGCTGCTCCCGCGACGACAGCGCCGGCGCCCGCCGACACCGGGGTCGCTCCGCCGGCGAAAGCGCCCGAGCCGGAAATGCCCGGCGCGAGCGGTGCGCCGCCGACGTCGATGGACGCGATCGTGAAGGCGCTCGACGTCGACTACAAACCGCAGCCCGGCAACCACCTCATCAAGTTCAATCTCCAGGACGCGGACCTCGGCGAGCTCGTCAACCACATCAGCGGCATCACCGGAAAGCGTTTCATCTACGGACAGAAGGTCCGCCAGATCAAGGTCACGGTCGTCTCGCCGACGCCGGTGACGATCGACGAGGCGTACGAGGCGTTCCTGTCGATCCTCGAAGCGAACGGCATGACCGTCGTGCCGCACGGTCGCTTTCTGAAGATCGTCGACACCGGCGGCGTCGTGAACGAGACGACGCCGATCTACGATCGCGGCGAACCGATCCCGGACACCGACCGCTTCATCACGCGGCTCTATCGGCTCCGCAGCACGTCGGCGACCGAGGCGTCGACCTTGCTCGCCAAGTTCAAGAGCAAGGAGGGCGACATCTCGGTGTACGAGCCCGGGTCGCTCCTCATCTTGACCGATCGCGGGTCGAACATTCAGCGGATGGTCCGGATCCTCGAGGAAATCGACGTCGGCGGCGCGGGCTCACAGATGTGGATCGAGCCCGTGCACTACGGGAACGCGAGCGATCTCGCGAAGCAGTTCGGCGACATCTTCGAGCTCAACAACAACGGGCAACCCGGTAAGGGCGGTAGCGGCCTCGGCTCGGGCGGCCTCGTGAAGGTGATCGCCGACGACAAGAGCAACTCGCTCATCGTCGTCGGAACGCAAGATTCGTATTTGCGTCTCCTCGAGCTCTTGAAGCGGGTCGATCTCGCGCCCGCGGCGGCCGGTAAAATCCGCGTCTTGCCGCTGCAATACGCGGTCGCCGAGGAGCTCGCCGCGACGATGACGCAGACGCTCACCGGCGCGAAGCAAAACCAGAACAACAACAACCCCGGCGCGCCCGCGCCGGTATTCGAAGGCGACGTGCGCGTCGTGGCCGACAAGGCGACGAACTCGCTGGTCGTCACGTCGTCGGCCCGCGACTACGCGCAGATCCGCCTGGTCGTCGACGATCTCGACCATCCACGGCGTCAGGTCTTCATCGACTCGGTCATCATGGACGTCTCGGTCGACCGAACGAATCAGATGAACCTCGCGTATCACGGCGGCTTCACCGCGGCGCTCGGCGGCCCGACCGACACGGTGTTCCTCGGCGGTCTCGATCCCATCAAGTCGGTTTTGCCGGACCCGACGTCGCTTCAAGGGCTCGCTCTCGGCGTTCGCGGACCCGACCTCAGCGGCACGCAAAACTCGTTTCCGGGTCTCGCGGGTCTGTCGATTCCCGCGTTCGGCGTGGTGCTCAACGCGCTCTCGACGAGCGGCGACTCGAAGATCCTCTCGACGCCTCACATCATCGCGACGGACAACACGCCGGCCGAGATCAACATCGGTGAGAACGTCCCGTTGCAGCAAAACGTCGGCGGCTCGGCGCTCGGAAGCCTCGCCGGTCTCGCGGGGGCGACCGGTGCGGCGTCGGGCGCGACGAGCGCGCTCGGCGGTCTCGGCGCGCTCGGCGGTCTCGGCCTCGGCGGATTCGGAACCGCGCCGCGTCACGACGTCGGGACGCACATCAAGGTCACGCCACACATCAACGATCGCAGCGAGGTTCGGCTCGAAATTCAGGTCGAAGACAGCGCGGCGGGCGCGCCGACCGGCGCCCTCGGCGTCATTCCGATCACTCAGCGACGTGCTAGCACTACGACGATCGTCGACGACCAGCAAACCGTCGTGATCGGCGGCCTCATGCGCGACTCACTCTCGAAGAACACGAGAAAGATCCCGGTGCTCGGCGACCTGCCGGTGCTCGGCTTTCTATTCCGAACGACGAACGACGAGGTCAAAAAGTCGAACCTCCTCATCATCCTCACGCCGTACGTGATCCGGAATCAGGAAGACCTCCGGAAGGTCTTCGAACGGAAGATGCAAGAGCGTCAGGAGTTTCTCGACCGCTACTTCGTGTTCGAAGGCGAGTGGCAGCCGCCGCGCGATTATTCGCGCACCAACGGCCTCGTCGAAGACATCCGCCAGTCGTACGCCGAGCTCGATGAGCGGCTGAAGATGGAAGCCGACAGCGCGCCGCGCGAGAGGTTGGGACACGAGCCGTCGGATCCGATCGATCTGCCTGCCGCCGTCAAAGCCAACGGGGCGTCCCCGGGCGCTCCATCGCCCGCGGCGCCCGCATCGAACCCTCCGCCGGCTCCGCGCCCGCGTCCGCGACGCACGCGTCCCACCGGCGACAATTCTCCGATCCAGATCAACCCCGTCGCGCGAAGCGTGAACTTCGAGAGAGCCGACTAATCACCGTGGAACAGCGAGCGATCGGCGACATTCTGGTGAAGCGCGGCGTCTTGACGCCGGACGCCATCGAAGATCTCTACGCTCAGCAACGCGAGAAAGGGTCGACCCTGCTCGACATCGTCGTGCAGACGCGCGCGGCCACCGAAAACGCCGTCGCTCGCGCGCTCGCCGACGAATGCGGCCTCGATTTCGTCGAGACCATCGACTCGAACATCGTGCTCACCACGCTCGCGACGCGGCTTCCGATCGGTTACGCCAAGGCGCACAAGGTCCTGGTCGTCGGCGAGCTGCCGGACCGCGTCGAGGTCATCTGCGGCGACCCACTCGACACCGAGGCGCTCGACGACATTCGCGCGACCTTCGGCAAGCTCGTCCACGCGAAGGTGGCTCCCGCCGAGACCGTCGTCGACGCGATCAACCGCGTCTACGAGCGGCAAGAGACGTCGAGCGATCTGAAATCCGACGACCAGATCAGCGACGAGGACGAAATCGACATCCTCGAGTCGGACGAGGACGCGCCGATCATCCGCTGGGTGAACGGCCTCTTTCACCAGGCGGTGAAGGAGCGAGCGAGCGACATTCACATCGAGCCCGAAGAAAAAGAGGTCTTCGTCCGTTATCGAATCGACGGAAATCTCTACGTCGCCAAGCGGGCGAGCCGCCAGTTCATGAGCTCGGTGGTCGCGCGCGTGAAGATCATGGCCGGGCTCAACATCGCCGAGAAGCGCCTCCCGCAAGACGGCCGCATCTCGTTGAAGATCGCCGGTCGCAGCATCGACGTCCGCGTCTCGACGATCCCGACGAGCCGCGACTACGAGCGCATCGTCATGCGCCTCCTCCACAAGACGAGCATCTTGCTCGATCTGACGGACCTCGGGTTTTCGTCGCGCGACTACCACTTGATGGATCAGCTCATCCATCGTCCGGACGGCATCATCCTGGTGACCGGGCCGACCGGTAGCGGCAAGACCACGACGCTCTACGCGTGCGTGAACAAGATCAACAGCCCCGACGTGAACATCCTCACGGCCGAGGATCCGGTCGAATACGAGATCGCCGGCATCCACCAGGTCCACGTTCAGCCGAAGATCGGGCTCACCTTCGCCAGCGCGATGCGCGCCTTTCTCCGTCAGGATCCCGACATCATCATGGTCGGCGAAATCCGCGACAAGGAAACGGCGGAGATCGCGATGCACGCCTCGATGACCGGGCATCTCGTGGTGAGCACCATTCACACCAACGACGCGTCGAGCGCGTTCACCCGTCTCGTCGACATGCAGATCGAGCCCTTCCGCGTGCGCTCGACGGTCATCGGTATTCTCGCCCAGCGGCTCGTTCGCGTCCTTTGTCAGCACTGCAAGGAGGCGTACGAAGCCACGCCGCACGAGCTCGAACTCCTCGGTATCGATCCGGAGCGCACGCGGCACCGCACCGAGCGGCAGCTCTCGTCGTCGTACCGGGTGCACGGCGTTCCTTACGATCCGGTCGGGTGGAGAGAGGCGAAGCCGCCGATCATCCACCGGGCAAAGGGGTGCGACCGGTGCGCGCAAAAGGGTTACACGGGCCGCCTCGGAATCTACGAGCTGCTCATGGCCGACGAATCCGTCGGTCAGCTCGTGCTCGCCAACGCCGACGCGCAGAGCATCAAGCGCGCCGCCCAAGCGCAGGGCATGGACAGCTTGCGCGATGACGGCGCTCGCAAGGTCCTCCTCGGAGTGACGACCGTCGAAGAGGTCGTCGCGGCGACGCAAGAAGACGTCGTCGTCGAATAGGCACCATGGCCGTCTTCGAATACCGCGGGATCCAGGCGCAGACCGGGAAGGCAGTCAAAGGCTACCGCGACGCCGACAACGCGAAGGCGCTCCGCGCGCTGCTCCGCAAAGACGGCGTGCTCCTGACGCAAGCGCAGCAGGAGACCGAAGCGCACGCGAAAAAGCAGCGTCGCGAGATCGATCTGCTCGCGTTTCTGCACCGCCCGTCCGCCGCCGACGTCGCGGTGATGACGCGGCA
>DATBBD010000269.1:0-12165 GCA_036271175.1 Polyangiaceae bacterium
GAGCCCGTCGCACGCGTCACCGCGCTGTAGGCGACCGCCACGTGAGCCGAACCCAGCAGATGCGTCACTGAAACTTGCCAGAAATGCCGACGACAGGTCGGCGGCAAGCCGGTTCACGGGTCCGAGGCCGCGACGCTATTCGATGATCGTTCTACAGCCGATTTGGAGGCTCACCGTTTCGCCGGCGGAGCTCTGGAAACCGGTACAAACGTCGGGGCAAACCTCGATCTTCGTCGGGGTGCCGCCGGCGGCGGGATCGTTGTCGTAGTACCAACCCGTCGACGCCGCGGTCGCGCACTTGCTCTGGCTCTCGACGTACACGAGCTGCGTTTTCTTGCCGGCCGCGTCCGTCGTCTCGAGGTTCACGAGCTGGTAGTCGAGCTGCGAACCGGTCGTCGCGGCGGGCACCTTGAGCTCGCACGAGAGGAGCTTCGACCCGCTGATCGCGTTCAACGCATCTCGGAACTGGGTCGCCACGTCGCCGCTCGTGTCGATGATGTACGCGTGGTCCGTGCCGCCGGCTTTGGCGATGGTGTCGAGGTTCGTCTGGCTATCGGTGTCGTCGGGCCCGAACACGCCGATGACGAAGGTCGGCACGCTCGGCGTTCCGTTCACGCCCGCCGTCGCGAACGCCGAGACGGGTCCGATGTCCGTCGGCGTGCACTCGGTGGGAAGTCCGTCGGTCGCGAGCACCGCGACGACCTTGTGACCCGGGTTCGCCGTGGCGTATGTCGTCGCTTGGTCGATGGCACCTTGAAGTGCCGGAGCCGTCGGTGTCTGGCCCAACGGCGTCGTCCCCATGAGCGAATTGACGATGGGCATGGCACCCGCTGGAAGCTCCGCGATGGGAACGTCCGGGGTCTGGTAGGGCGCCGCCGTGCACTCGGTGCCGTTCACGCACCAGCGATCCGTGATGTCGATGCAATTGCCGTAGCCTGGATCGCACGCGGTGTTGATCGGCGCGCAGAACTCGGGATTGCCGCCTTGCGGGTAGTACTCACACACGCCGAAGGGCACGCAGGCGCCGCGCACGTTCCCGCAATCGGCGTCGGTCGTGCAGTTGTTGAGCGTGTTCTGGTTCGCGCAGGCGTCGAGAAAGCACGGGCCGCCCGTGCCGCAATCGCTGTTGGCCGTGCACGTCGCCGGCACGCCGTTTTTCAGGATCGGAAAATACTGGAGCCCGACGCCGAGACCGTTCGACGCCGGATCTTGGACGAAGGACTCGAGCGCAGAGCGAATGGCGTCCCACTTCGTCGGGCCGGCGCCGGTGGCGTCGAGCATCGACGACGACTTGTCGAGCATGATGTACATGTCGAGCGGGATCGCTTCGCCCTGTTGCACGAGTGCCGCGCACGCGGCGCCGTCGGCGAACGTCGCGTTGCCACCGGTCGACGTGTCGAAGAGCCCGCCCGCTCCGGTCGGAGTCGTCGACGAGCTGCCGCCGGCACCTCCGGCGTTGGGCAGCGGGTGGCCACCGTCGAGCAAGTTCGTGAACGACCCTCCTGCGCCGGAACCGGGCGCGCTCGACAGCCCGCCTCCGCCGCTGCAACCGGCGACCATCGCCGGGACGAGGGCCCCAAGAAAAAACCAAGGCGCACGCGCCGAACGACGCGACATGCGCGAAGTGTGGCACGAGGTAGGACAGCCGCAAAGGGGCGCCGCGTGATCTGTTTGCACGGAGACATCTCGGCAACGCCGACAACTCCGTTGCCCTGATTCCGACGAATCACGACGGCACAAAGGTTCGCCGACAAAAACCAGCTCGTTCTCGCGGTGTCTCTTCGACGGTGCACCGTTGCGACTCGGTCTGGCCTAGCTTTGCGGGGCAGGATTCCCCCGCGCACACTCGATGATCGAACGCCGGACCAGCGAAAAATCCGTCGCTAGTGCGTCGCAACGCGACGATCACGCGGCGGCGTCGCGAACGATTCAGCTCGTCATCGCGGCGAGGATTCGCCGACGCCCGGTGAACGTCGCGCGGCCGTGCATCGCGAGCACGTTGTCGAGAACGAGCACGTCGCCGCGCCGCCAGGGGAACGAGATGGTGCTCCGGTCGAGCGTGTCGAGGATGTGATAGAGGTCCGCGCGCGCGACGCGAGAGCCGTCGGCATGGAAGATCTCGTGAAGCCGCATGTGCTTCTGCGCGTAAAAGATCTTCGCGCCGACCCAGCGCCAGAGTCCGAGGAGGCGCGGATTGAAGTCGTAGAGATGGGCTTGGCTGAACCATACCCACTCGCCGGTATCGGGGTGCTGCATCCGCGCCGGGCGCGTCTGGCTGATGCGAATCCAATTGTCGTCGTGCCAGTCGTAGGAAAATTCGTGCTCGCGACAGAGGCGTTCGACCGTCTCGCGGTCGTCGGTCTCGAAGACCTCGCGCCACGACTTGTGCGACGGCTGAAAGCTGTTCAAGAGATCCATGACGCGGCTGTGGCCGTAGTAACAGGACACGTACTTGAGTTGCTTCTCGACGAAGCGATCGCGTACGGCGGCGTCGAGGGCGTCGTGCACGCGGCGCGCATCGGCGATGATCGTCTCGCCGTCGCGATCGGGGGCGACGTCGCAAAAAAAGTAGATGTGCTTCGGGTAGTGGCGCACGAACGACAGCTCGTTGTGGAGCGGGATCTTCACCGCGGCGGGCGCCTCGGTCGACGTGTACACGCCGCCGCGCACCTTGTTTCGCGGGCTGTCGCCGCCGATGTAGTCGACCGATCGCCCCGTGCCGAGCGCCGCGATCAGCGCCTCGAAGTGCGCCGCGTTCTCGAACGGAAAATCGCGAAACAGGAGGCCGCCGTGCTCGAGCAGCTTCGCGCGGAACTCGGCGGCGTGTTGGCGCACGAGCCCGAGCCAGTCGCCGCGCTTCTTCGCGCTCTTCGGTCGGACGACCAGCGGCAACGCAACGTTTCCAAAGAGCGAAAGGTCGAACGTCGCTTCCATCCTCGTTCTCGAGCTACGGCGGGCACGCCGCAACGTCGACGCGCGTAACAGCTCGGCTGTTTTCTGTCAATGAAAGCGGCCGCGGCGGCGTGTCCGTCCGCGCGCGTCGTTGACTTGATCGACGGTTTTCTGTACTCGGCCGGAAGCGATCCACGACCATGAACGCCGTGCAGATGTTCGTCGGTGAATTTCGGAAGGATCGCGCGCGTGCGGTGACGGGCATGGCCGTCGAATACGCGACCTTCGCGGCCGCCGTTTCGCTCGCCGCGACCTTGTACGCGACGCGCGCGCCGATGGCTTTGCTCGATCGCCGGCTCGGTCTCCGGCTCCGCGAGCGATTCGTCGACGCGATTGCTCGCATCTCACCGGGGTAACGCATGGACCCGTTCTCGTTTCTGCTCTGGCGCTTCTATTATTTTTTCCGCGATCCGATCCGCACCGCTCCGAAAGGCCGCGTCATCGTCGCGCCTGCCGACGGCTTCGTGCTCTATCAAAAGCGCGTCGCGGCCGGCGAAGTGCCGAGCCCGGTCAAGCAAGGCGTCACCGTCCCCCTCGACGAATGGGTCGGCACCGTACCCCGCGAGACGAGCGGCACGCTCATCGGCATCTACATGAGCGCGCTCAACGTCCATTACATCCGCTCACCGGTGCCCGGCAGAGTATCGAAGGTCGTCGCACGTCCCGCCCTTCGCGAAAATCTGCACCAGACACGCACGTTCGTGCGGCTCCTCTGGAACATGCAGCCCTACGAGGCCGGCAGCCGTTACATCACCGAGAACGCACGCAATACCATCGCCATCGACGGCGAATTACCCGTCGTCGTGGTTCAAATCGCGGACCGCTACGTCCGTCACTGCGACTGCTACGTCGGCGAAACCGAGCCCGTCTCCGCCGGCCAAAAAATCGGCATGATCCGCATGGGCTCCCAGTGCGATCTCTTCATCCCCGACCGCCCCAACGTCAAACTCGACGTCCAGATCGGAACGCAGGTCAAAGCCGGCGAAAGCGTCCTCGGGACGTACTAAGCCCGAAGCCGACGCGCGGGCAGCACGCAGCCGCATCCCGTGCGGCGAGAACGAGTGCGGCCACGCAAGAGGCTAGGGCGAGAGCGTAAGGAGCAGGGCTGCCCCGTTGTCGCTCGCGTGCACCAGTCCTGTTCGTCGCTTCGCCACGCGGCGCAGGCTCGAGGGGCGAAGGCCATGCGGGAGGCAACGTCGCGCGACGCGCAGCACACGAATGTCGAGCAACGCTGCAAGCGGATCTCGAGAAACCCCAGACTACCGGCGAGCCCGGCGCGGGGCGCTCGCAGCGCGCGTGTGTCGCGACGACCTCTCGAGCGGGTCTCAAAAATCAAATCGCCCCGTTCGACGCCAAGACCTGATCAGTCTTGGCAGACAAGATCACGATCAACCAATGAGACGCGCAATCGAGCGTCCGCCGTTGACGCTCGTCAGCGGGAAGGTTCGATTGGCGAAGACCGCGTGCCGAGATGGCCGGGTGAGGCCCGGAAGCGTGGATTGCCACGCTGAGGACCGAGAGCGGTTAGATCGGTGCGTGCTCGAGCCAAGCGGACCTTCCCGCGCTCACAGCCCCTTTTGCATGACGGTCCAGTCCGCCGTGTCTTTGCACAAAGTGCAGTCCGTTCCGTAGAACATCGGCTTCAGGCTCGTGTCGTTCATGAGCGTGATCCGCATCCACGCGGTGACGACGTCGACGAACGGTGACTCGGCGCCGCCGGTGAAGCTGGCCGTGATGCTGTCGGTGATCCAGCTCGTGTGGCTCGCGGCGAGGAGCTCGGCGTACATGACGGGCACGTTGCTGATGGCGCCGAAGGCCGACTGCGCGCCCATGCAACCGACGGTGGTGTCCTGGCCGCCGCAGAGGAGCAAGGTCGGGCCGTGGAGCTGCGCCGGGAGTGACCCTTCGATCGGCGCGGTTGCGACGATGCGCGGATCTTGCCCTGCGGTCATGGTCGCGAAAGCGCCTTGCGAATGCCCGGTGGCCCCGACGTGCGCCGTGTCGACGTGGTGATAGAGCGGGCTCGTCGGGTCGCAATTTTGTTGGAACACCCAGGTGACGCCGTCGAGCATCGGCGGAGGCGTGCCTTGCGCGACGTTCTCGCTGTTCGACGCGATCACGATGAACCCATGCGTCGCCAAGCGAGTCAGCAAGAAGCTATACGTCGACGGCATCGTGCCGGTGCCGTTGCCCCACGTGATGACCGGAAACAAGGGACCGCCCGTCGTCAAATCGGAAGGGCCGTACAACGTGTAAGTGCCCATCGGGCCCGTGTTGTTGACGGTTACGGCCGTGAATGGACCGTTCTTCGTGGGGTCGGCAGAGGGGAAATTGCCGAACACCGTCGGCCCCACTGGCGTGGGCAACGTGCACGTGGTCGTCGCGGTGCCGGCGTCGCCGCCGCTCGGCGCGCCCCCGCTCGGCCCGCCGCCACTGCTCGTGTCGGGGACTCCGCCACTTCCACCACTGGGAAGTCCGCCGCTCCCGACGACGATGCCGCCGCCCGAGCCGCTCGGCGATCCGCCGCTACTGACGACGATGCCGCCGAAGCCGCCGGCTCCGGTTCCCGTCATGGTACCGCCCCCACCGAGAGGGGTCGTCGAACCGCCGGCGCCGAAGCCGCCTCCGGACCCGATGACGCCCGCCGCTCCGGTACCGCCGCCGTTCGGCGAGCCGCTTCCGTTGTTCGACGAGCAACCCGCGACGAATGAAAGAAAACAAGCGCCCGCCCACGCCAATCGGGGGACAACCAAAGTGTTCATCGCGCCTCCGTACGGATTCGTTCGGACGTGCGCGGCGAGCCAAAGAACCCCCCGCGACCATCCAAGTAGCCGATTTAGCCAAAGTACCCTTGCGCGCATACGATTCCAACGCACACCAGCGCTCAATAACTTGCTCGAAACTCTGCCGTTCGAATCGTCAAGTTGCGACGCGAACGGAGCTCGATGCGCGACCGCTCTTCGAGTGCACTCGAGTGATGAATTTTCTTTTCGACTGAAAATAGAATGCGACATTACGCGACGAGCTAAAGTGGGGTGTCGCTGAGAGTGATCGGTGAGAACCAACGACGTGAACCGCGTGACGCCCGGCCGTGCAGTCACGTCGTGGACAACACGATTCGAGACGGCGGCGTCGAACCTCGACGTCGTATCCGCCACCGGGCATAGCCCCTGTTGCGGCCCGCGGACGCCTCGAGTGGCGCCCGGGCTGCGAACCATATGCAGTAATTTCGGACACTTGAGGGCCGCGTCGTATCGTCACGTCGAATGGCGACGATCGACATTTCGATTCGCGGTGAGACGCTTTCGACGAGGATAATGCGCTGACCGCCGACACCGCGAATGGGTGTCGGCATTGGAACAAAGAAGTCTCGAAGTGACGACGACGCGCTGGAAGATCGGACTCGCCATCACCCTCGCGGCAACGAGCATGGCGATCCGGCTCTCCGGCGACGCGATCGCGCCGGGACTCGCGGTCGTCGCGTTCGGTGTCGGCATCGTCGCGGTGTCGTTCTTGCTCGCGTGGGGAGCGGAAGTGGCGCAGCTCGACGTGTCCGCGAGCTTGGCGACCGCGGCGCTGGCGCTCGTCGCAGTTCTTCCGGAATACGCGGTGGATCTTTACTTCGCGTTCAGCGCAGGGCATCGGCCGTCGTACGGCGCCTACGCCGCGGCGAACATGACGGGCAGCAATCGCTTGCTCATCGGCGTCGGGTGGCCGCTCGTCGCGGTCCTGTTCGCCGTGTGGGCGCGCCGCACGGGTCACGCCGAGCAGACCATCTCACTTCGCCCTCGACGGCGCGTGGAAATAGCGTTTCTCGGTCTCGCGAGCCTGTACGCGTTCGTCATCCCGCTCAAGGGCTCGCTCGGCCTCGTGGACGCGGGCGTGTTCTTGGGTTTGTTCGCGGCGTACCTCTTTCGAACGTCGCGACAAGAGAGCGAAGAGCCGGACCTTCGCGGCGTGTCGGCGGATCTCGCCCAGCTCCCCGCGGCAGCGCGCCGAGCGACCGTGGTCGGATTTTTCGTGGTCGCCGCGGTCTACGTCGCGCTCGTCGCCAAGCCGTTCGCCGACGCGCTGGTAAACAGCGGGCGAGCACTCGGCATCGACGAATTTCTATTGGTCCAATGGGTCGCGCCGCTCGCGTCCGAAGCTCCCGAGCTGCTCGTCGCGGGCATTCTGGCGTTCCGCGGGGACGACGACACGGCGCTCGGCACGCTCCTCTCGTCGAAGGTGAACCAATGGACGATGCTCGTCGGCAGTTTGCCGCTCGCGTACCTGGCCGGCGGCGGGCGAGGGAGCCTCGTGCTCGACTCGCGGCAAGTCGAAGAGTTCCTTCTCACCGCGGCGCAGGCGCTCTTTGCCGTCTCGGTGCTCTTGCGACTTCGCTTTCGCGCGCGTGAGGCGGCGATCATTTTCGTGACCTTCGCGGTACAACTCGTGTTGCCGTCGACCACCGTGCGTCTGTGGCTCGCGGCGGGCTACGTCGTGCTCGCCGTGGTGCTCTTCGCCGTCGAGGGACGCCAGATCATTCCGACGTTTCGCGGCGCGTTCCGGGCCGTCGACGAAGACCCGGTGTGAACCCGCCGCGCCCGAGCGTCCGGCGTCGATGCGCAGCCTCAGTTGGTCGACGCGCAAGCGTTTTCGGTCGTACCCGTGATGGTCTGACACGCCGTCGCCGGATATTTGCTGCACACCGTCGAGAGGGTGTCGCAGCCCGGATAGCAGATGTCGCCGTTGACCGAGTCGTCGACGCACCAGTTCTTCTGGCCTTCGACGTTCACACCGCTGGTTCCACTGCCGTTGCAGTCCGCGTTGGTGGCGCAGTTGGCCGAGCAAAATCCTGCCGTCGTGGTCGACGTCTTCAAGCACGATCCGTCGATGCAAGGCGCCGTCGAGCTGCACGGATCGCCGATGCCGCCGCCTTTCCAGCCGCTCGGAATGCACACGTGCGCGATGGACGTCTGCAGGCAGCGCATCGATTTGTCGACGCACGCCACCGTGCTGCAGTCTTGAAGGCAAAACGAATTGCTCGTCCCCGATTCGGTGGCGCACAGGTGTCCGGTCGCGCAGGTGGTGGTGCACGTCTCGGCACAAATGCCGGTGGTTCCGTAGGGCGTGGTCACGCAGGTGAGCGAGTTCGCGCACGTCGCGCCGCCGGTGCACGTCGATTCGCCGGAAGCGTCGTCCTCTGCGGCTCCTCCGCTACCCCCGGTGCCGCTGCCTCGTCCGCCTGTCGCGGCTCCGCCGCTGCCGGCTGTCGTGCCGCCGCTCGACGGCGTGCCCCCGCTCGCGGTCCCGCCGCTTGCCGTCGTGCCGCCGCTCGCGGTTCCCGAAGTGCCGCCGTTGGCGCTTCCCGAGGATCCCCCGCCGCTCGACGACGTCGCGCCGCCGGTGGTGGCTCCTGAAGAGCCGCCGTTGGCGCTTCCGCCCGTGGCGGCTCCGCCGGAAGCACCGGCGTCGGCGCCCGTCGAGGCGACCTTGTAGTCGCCGGCGCCGATGATCGCGTTGCAACCGAGCGTCGCGCCGAACGCGAACAAGACCAGAGGCGCGCCGCGCCTCACCCAAGAACGCGATCGGTCCATCAGAAATCTCCTGCGAGTCCGGCCGACGCGGGGCCGATGAACGCCGCTACCCGTGGTGAAAAAACGCTGGCGTGAGTGCCCGAGTCGGCGCTCGGTGAGCGGCCGCCGACGAACACGAGCACGCCGCCCGTCGCGGCGAGCGCGGCGCCGCCGATGAATCCGATGGTCGCGATCGTTCCGCGCGTCTTCATCGAGTCGATGTTGCTCTGGGCGGAGGCCGGGCAGGTGCTTTTGTGGTTTCCGCACTCGTCGTCGACCGTCGACTTCGAGCTCAGCGCGAGCACGCCGAAGATCGTTCCTACGGCGAGGCCTGCGCCGCCGACGCCGAGGAGCACGAACCCCGCGGTGCGCGTTCCGCTCCCGGAAGAGCCGCCCTGATCGGGCGGGGGCGTCGCGGGGCTCGGCGCGAGAGGCGCCGGCCCTTGATCGGGCGTGGTCGCGACGGGCGCGGTGCTCGCGGGCGTGATCGCCGTCACGCCCGCGCCGACCGGAGCGATGGCCGCGACGGGCGCCGCAACCGGAGCCAACTGGATCGGCACCGTTTGCGAAGCCCCTTCGGCGAGCGTCACCGAGGTCCGCACTTCGGCGTAGCCCGTCGCCGTAACGTCCAGCTGGTGCGCGCCGGGATCGGTCGGTCGATCGACGTCGAGTGCCGCAGCAGGCAACACCTCATCGTCGAGCTTCACCTGGAGCCCGGGCGCCGTCGACGGATCGACGTGGACGTGAAGCTTCGCGATGCGGGGCAGCGCGGCGTCGAGCGCCTTTTGCGCGCGTGCGTGCGCCGCTGCAAACGCCGCGGGCGCGTGCGGCGCGAGCGGTTCGCGAACGACGCGCTCGAGCGTCTCCGTGCCGAGCACGATTTTCCCGGTCGTCACCTGACACTCACCGAGTCGGCCGAGAATCGTCGGTGCGTGATAGAGCGATTCGGCTCGCGTCAGCTTGTCGATCGCGGCGGCGCAGTTGCCCGCGTCCGCGAGCTGCACGCCTTCGACGCCGAGGCTCCGAGCCATCGAAACGTCGGCCGCGGAAGGCGCTGGGGTCTGAGCCCAGCACGGCGCGCCGAGGGAAAGGAAAGCGCACGCGGCGCCGAGCGCCGTTTTCGTCGCCGTGCGTTCGAAGCAAGAAAGTCGTTTCAACATGTTCTCGGTCGTCGAGGGGACCCACTAAAATCCAAGGTCGATGTTCTTCGTCGCTGGTTTCGCCGGAGGGCTCGCAGCCGCCGCTTCATGAACCGCGGCCTTCGCGGGGACGGGTGTTTTTTGGGGGGCGCTCGGTTCGTGAGTGGCGACGCGGACACGGTGCGCTTCGGTCTCGACGCGAGCGGCGGCACCCGGTGTGGGCGCCGCGGGCCGAACAACCGCGGGTTCCGCTGCGGGCGGCGTGTTCGTGGCCGCCGCCGGCTCGACCGATGCCGTGGGCGCCGGTGTCCCCGTGTTCGTCGCGGCTGCTTGCGCGGGCACTGGAGAGCTTGCGTTCGCCGCGGCCGGCGAATCGTCCGAGTGGCTCCGCGACAACGCGAAGAGACCGATGCCCACTGCGACGACCCCGACGACGATGGCCGTCGGCACGGCGAGCGAGCGCTTCGGGATCGAAACTCCGGTGACCGAGAACGGCGACGTCGTGATGCCGCCGGTCTGAATCGTGGGTTCCCGTCCGGTTTGAGCGAGCACCGCGGGGGCCGGCGCGACGACTTGCACCGGCGCGGGAGCCGGCGCGACCGGTGGTTCCGGCGCGGCGACGATGCCCGAACCCGAATCGCGACTCCCTCGGGGTCCGAGCCCCGACGCGAGGTGGAACGTGTCGACCAAGTCTGCTGCCGACTGAAAGCGTTCTTCGGGCACGCGATGGCACGCGCGCTCGAACCAGCCGTCGAGGCTCCACGGCAACGTCGGAACGCGCGCGCGCACCGACGGAAACGGCAACGTGCAGATCGCGACGAGCAGATCGCCGATGGACTCGCCGGTGAACGCCGCATCGCCGGTGAGCATCGCAAACGCGACCATCCCGAGCGAATACAGATCCGTGCGGTAGTCGAGGCTCTTCAAGCCGCGAGCTTGTTCGGGGCTCATGTAGAGCGGCGTGCCGAGAATGGCGCCGGTCTTCGTCGATGAGCCGATCTCTTCGTCGCGGCGGATCTTGGCGATCCCGAAGTCGAGCACCTTGGCGACTTCACCCTCGTCGTCTTGAGACGTCGCGAGAAAGATATTTTCCGGTTTCAGATCGCGATGAACGACGCCGACCGAGTGCGCGCGACCGAGCGCTCGTCCAACTTGGTTCAAAATGCGAGCCGTGTCGGGCAAGGACAAGCGTCCGAGCCGCGCTACGCGAGCGTCGAGCGATTCGCCTTCGAGGTGCTCCATGACGATGTACGGCACGCCGTTGTCGGTGACGCCGTTGTCGTAGACTTGCACGACATATCTCGACCGGAGCTGCGCGGCGGCCTTGGCTTCGGTGTCGAAGCGCTGCCGCGCGTCCCGCGAGTTCGCGAATCGTCGCGCGATCAACTTCACCGCGACTCGCTGCCCGAGACTCACGTGCGTCGCTGCCCAAACGCTGCCCATGCCGCCGCGCCCGATGAGGCGTTCGACACGATATTTACCGCCGATCAGGGTACCGGCCGGCAGCGACACCGCGGGCTCCTCGTCGTCGTCGAGCTCGTCAGCCACGGAGAACCCCCACACCGGCGCGCGGTCGTCTCCCTGTTCGGTGATCGACGCTGCCCTGGCGTTTCACGATGGAGACACCGTGGGATCCAAGGTTCATCGGCGTCAAGCGCGAAGGATTTGGAAAAGCAACACGGTTCAGGCCACACACCGAGGAGGCCAGTGAACCAACCGAGTGAGACAATGCTCAGCGAGGTTGTGGCGTAGCCGGCGAACTTGGCGGTTTTGGCGAGCAGAGATTTCTCGCAGACGTCGAAGATCCTTTGGCTTTTCCTTGGATATCATGATAGCTGGTCCAACCAGTCGCGAGTAAGGAGACGACCATGCCGCTCTATGCCATCAACGATCGGTCCTTGGCCGATCAGGTGTTCGATCAGCTCGTGGGCGAGATCATGGCGGAGCGATATCCCGCCGGCGCAACGCTTCCGTCCGAACGTACGCTGACCGAAGTCTTCGGCGTGAATCGACACGTCGTGCGCGAAGCCGTGAAGCGTCTCGAGCAGCTCGGGCTCCTCAAGACGTCGCGCGGCGGATCGACGCGGGTGCTCGAGTTCAAGCGCCGCTCGGGCCTCGACTTGCTGGCGATGATGGCCGAGCACGCGCGCGGCGGCGAAGAAATATCGAGGTACCTGCTCGCGGTCCTCGAGATGCGCGCGGCACTCGGCGCCGACGTCGTCCGCTTGTGTGCGCTCCACGCGACGCCCGAAATTCGCACCGACCTGGTCGCACTCTCGCGCGAGATGGCCGCCGCGTCTTCCGACGAAATTTTGTTTGCGCTCGAGATCCGGTTCTGGGAGCGGCTCCTCGACGGTGCCGACAACATTGCTTACCGGCTCGCGTTCGTTTCTTCGCTACGCCTGGCCGTCCGCCCGATGGGGTTCATTGCCCATCGCGGGCGGCGTGGACGCGGCGTATCGCGCCGTCATCGAAGCCGCGCCGGATCCCGCCAAGCTCCGCGCCGAGATCGAGGC
>DATBBD010000270.1:0-7097 GCA_036271175.1 Polyangiaceae bacterium
CGCCGGCCCAAAAATGGCCCGAAGGCGCGGCGCTTGGTATAGACCCCGGAATAATGGAGGCTCGGTCGTCCGACGTGCGGAGGTCGCTCGAAACACCGAATCTGCTCGTGTCCGCGGGGCTCGAAGCGGGCGCGCTCGCCCGCGTGGCGTCGCTCTGGCCCCGCGACATCGGTGACGAAGCACCGCTCGCCAGCGCGGGCGACGACGTCGCGGTGCTGGTGCACGGCGCACTCGCGACGGCCGGCGCGTGGCGGCCCTTGCGGAAGCGGCTCGAGGGCGCCGGCGTGCGCACGACCGCGTTCACGTACGGTCCCGGACACGGCGTCCCCGACATCGCCCGCATTCTCGCGCGCGCCGTAGAGGCGCTGCCCGCCGCCGTTCGCATTCACCTCGTCGGACACAGTCTCGGCGGGCTCGCGGTGAGATGGTTCGTGCAAGAGCTCGGCGGTGACGCCCGCGTCGTCGAGACCATCGCCATCGCCGCGCCGTTCGAAGGCGCGCGGGGAGCGCGGCTCATGCCGGGCCCTGCCGGTCGCGACATGCGACGCGGCAGCGACGTGCTCCGGGCGCTCGTCGATTCTGCGCCGTGTCCCGGGTTGCCCCACCTGTCGATTTTCGGAACACTCGACACCGCCGTTGCGGCGAGCACGTGCTTTCCCGCGGGAGATCGGCTGGTGATTCCCGGAGCCGGTCACAACCGCCTCCTCTTTCACGACGACGTCGCCGACGCCGTTCAAGGGCGCATCGAGCGATGGCGCGTCGCACGCGACGCTTCGCGTTCGGCTTGACCGTTCGTGAATGCGCCGGAGAACGCGCCGTGTTACCGGGGCGCGTGTCGTTTTTTTCGAGTCGCTCGCGGGTCGTGGCCATCGCGGCAGCCGGGGTCGCCGTCGCGCTGTCCAGCCCCGCCCGTGCCGACGTCTCGTCGTGGCTCTTTACCGGTGGAGGCGGTTCGCTCATTGCCCGCCAGGGCGCCGACCGCGCCGTCGCGCCGTCGTTCCAGCTCGACACGGGTCTCGGCCTTCCGGCAACGTACCCGATCTCCGTCGGTGGCGTCGCGCGCTGGCAAATCCGTTTCGGTGAGGGCACCGAGCTCGCCGAATTCGTTCGCACGTCGACTCGCGGATACAACCAGGGCGAATGGGGCGCCGCCATCGACCTCGGCGTGTACGAGCGATTCTTCTACGACCGCAAGCCGGGCTTCGCCGGAACGCTTTCCGTCGGAGGCCCCTACGGCGTCACGCTGAATCTCGATGGCGCGGACAGCACACGCAACCTGACTTCTTTCGCCGTCGTGTTGGGCATCGATCTCGCGCGCTTCACGGTTTACCGGCACTCGGGACTGAACTGGCTCACGAACCCGTACCCGACGCCGCCGATTGAGGCGCGCGCGAGCAACTAGTACTAGTCCCCCGGATCCAAAATTCGTCGGAGAATTTTCGAGGCCCCTGATGGGCAAGGCCTCGAAAATTCAGGACTCCGCCAAGACGGTCAGACGCGGGCGAGCGCGGCGACGAAGCGGTCCAGCTCTTCGCGGGTGTGCTTTTCCGTCACGGCGACGAGCAAGGCGTCTTTTCGGCTCGAATCGACCCTGCCGAGATCGAGGCCGGCGATGATGCGCTCCTGTTCGAGGGCGTCGCAGACGCGTGCGGCACTGCCGCCGCGTACCTTCACGGTGAACTCGTTGAAGAAGGGCGCGTCGTCGAACGCCGCCGAATAGCCGGGCAACGCGAGCAAGCATTCCCTCAAATAAGTCGCCTTGGACAGACAGCGGCGTGCGACATCGACGAAGCCGGCCTTGCCGAGGAGGCTCACGCGAATGGCGAGCGACAGCGCGAGCAACCCCTGGTTCGTGCAGATGTTGCTCGTCGCGCGCTCGCGGCGGATGTGCTGCTCGCGCGTCGACAAGGTGAGCACGAAGCCGCGCTTGCCGTTCACGTCGCGGGTCGCGCCGCAAAGGCGTCCCGGCAGTTGCTGCAAATATTGCCGGTCGTCGCGACAGGTGAACAGGCCGACGCCGGGGCCGCCGAAACCAGGTGCACACGCGACGGGCTGCCCTTCGCCCACGGCGATATCGGCGCCGAGCACCCCGGGCGCTTCCGCGAGCGCGACGGCGTAGGGCTCGCTGTTCGCACTCACGACGAGGGCGCCGCGCGCGTGCGCGACCCGCGCGATTTCGGCGAGGTCGGGGATCGCACCGTAGAAGCTCGGGTAACCGACGACGATTGCCGCCGTGTCGTCGTCGATGGCCGCGGCGATCGACGCGGGATCGGCGGCTCCGTCCGCGCCGATCGCGACGATGCGCACGCGCCCGCCCGCCGGGCCACCGAGGTACGTCTCGGTCGTCTTCCGGTAGTCCGGGTGAACGCACCCGCTGACGAGTACGGTGTTGCGCTTGGTGAGGCGCCTCGCCATTTGCGACGCTTCGGCGGTCGCGCTCGCGCCGTCGTAGAGGCTCGCGTTCGCGAGCGGGAGCCCGTAGAGCTCGCTCACGATCGTCTGAAATTCCCAGATCGCCTGCAGCGTGCCTTGCGCGACCTCGGGCTGATACGGCGTGTACGCGGTGTAGAACTCGCTCCGGAGGAGCAACTGATCCACCGCGGGGGGAATGTGATGGGAGTACGCGCCCGCACCCAGGAACGACAACATCGTCGCTGCTTGGTTCTCTCGCGCGATCGACGAGAGATGCGACATCAGGGTCGCTTCGTCGACCGGCGGCGGCACCCGAAGCGCGCCTTTCAGCCGCGCTTCTTCGGGAATGGAATCGAACAAGTCGTCGACCGTGGCGCGGCCGATCGCTTGCAGCATCGAGGCAATGTCTTCGTCGGTATGCGGGAGATAACGCATCAGTGAGCCGACTCTCGGACGAGCTTCGCGTACGCGTCCGCGTCGAGGAGATCCTTCGGCGTCTCCGTCGATTCGATCGCGATCATCCAGCCGTCGCCCCAGCAATCGTCGTTCACGAGCTCGGGTTTTTCTTCGAGCGCCTTGTTGACGCGGGTGACCTTGCCGGTGAGCGGAGCGTAGAGATCGCTCAGCGTCTTGACGCTTTCGATGGTGCCGAAGGTCTTTCCCGCGGTCACCGTTTCGCCGGCCTTCACGTCGATGTTCACCAACGTGACGTCGCCGAGCTGATCCACGGCGAACGCGGTGATCCCGACGACGATTTCACCCTTCGCTTCGAGCGCCCATTCGTGGTCCTTGGTGTAGCGGCGGTCCTTCTTGACGTCCGTGCCCTGAGCCATTTCGAATCGCTCCTTTTCAGGAACCCCTTACCCTGGACGCCGTCGCTTGTAAAACGGCGTCGGGACCACGCGGGCCGAGATGTCCTTGCCGCGGCAGTCCACGAGAAACTCGGTGCCGATCGCGGTCGACGCTTCGGGAAGATACCCGAGCCCGATGCTCTTTCCGAGCGTCGGCGACGGAGCACCCGACGTGCAGACGCCGGCGGGCTCGCCAGCGCTGGTCTTCAGGGGATACCCGTGACGCGCCACTCCGCGCCCGGTCATTTCGAAGCCGACGATTTTTCGCGACGTCCCTTCGGCCTTGACCTTCGCGAGGGCGGCTTTGCCGACGAAGTCCCCCTTGTCGAATTTGACGACCCAACCGAGCCCGGCCTCGAGCGGATTCGTGGTCTCGTCGAGTTCATTTCCGTAGAGCGACAGCCGCGCTTCGAGCCGGAGCGTGTCGCGCGCGCCGAGCCCGATCGGCCGGACGCCGGACGACGTTCCCGCATCGAGGAGCGCCGTCCAGATCGCGACGGCATCGTCATGGGCGCAAAAAATTTCGACCCCGTCTTCTCCGGTGTACCCGGTGCGGGCGAGCGTCACCGGTTTCCCGACGACCGTCGTGTCTTTCACGCGAAAGCTCGGAAGCTCGGCTGCGACGTCGATTCCAGTGCCGGCGCGAGCGAGGACCTCCACCGCCTTCGGTCCCTGAAAAGCGATCAGCGCCGTGCGATCGCTCGCGTCTTCGAAGCCGACACGGCCGCCGAGGCGCTCGGCGAAGTGGGCGGAAATTTTGTCGCGGTTCGACGCGTTGGGCACGACGAGCACCCGATCACTCGTGAACCGGTAGATGATGAGGTCGTCGAGGATCGTGCCGCCCTCGTTGCAACAACACGTGTACGTCGCGCGACCGTCGCCGCCCTTGCCGATGTCGTTCGTCACGAGCGCGTCCACGGCGGCGACCGCGCCCGGGCCCGTCACCCAGAGCTCACCCATGTGCGAGACGTCGAAGAGCCCCGCGCGCTCGCGCACCGCCGTGTGCTCGGCGGTGACGCCCTCGTATTGGACGGGCATTTCCCATCCGGCGAAGGGAACCAAGCGGGCACCGAGGCGGACGTGCTCGCCGTATAGCGGCGTCCTTTTGAGGTCCGTCATGGGCCCCACTCTACCTGAGCTTGTTCGGATCGAGCGGGGTCCCGTCAGGATTGTAGCCGGCGCGCTTCCAGCGCTCCGCGTCGGTCATGTTCTTGTCGATGGGGACGTGCGCCGTCGGCGGCGTGATGTCCTTGATGACGAGCTTGGTCCGGTCGCCGAGCGGAATGACCTCGATGTCGAAGAGTTTCTCGGGGTCGCCGTCCTTGATGCGGACGCGCGGGAACACGGTTTCCGCGGCTCCCAACTCGACTCGGCTCACGACGACTCGATCTCGGACGTAGTTGGCGACGTCCTCCGGGCTCAGGGCCCCCACCGCATGGGCAATCCCCGGAAAATGCGCAATCACCTTCATGCCGCGAGGAAGCACGAGACCGTAAACGGTCTCAGTTCCGGGCGGGATCTCCCCAGGGCCGAGTCGGTCGAGCGGCGGCCGATCGGCGCTCGGCGCGACCGGCACGGCCACCGACCCAGACGCGCTTACCGTCGGCGAATCGGTTTCTCCTCGAGTCGTGTCGACCGACCCGTGACGTTTGCAACCCCCGAACGACACGCCGAGCGCGAACGCCGAGACGAAGCCGATCGCACCCCTGAAACGACTTACTCGATGATCGGTGCCCACGAATTGATCCGCACCTGGGTCCTCGGCGGCGCAAGGTCCATCGTCACCGTGGGGACCTGGTTCGACGACCCGCTCGTTCCGTTGTTCGCTCCCCCGCGCTGAATCACGATCTGGAACTTACCCGGGTTGACCGTGCTCGTCACGGTCGTCTTGCCATAGCCGAGGAAGGCGTCGGTACTCGACACGCCGGTCGTCACCGTTCCGCAGGCAGGAAGCTGCCGGAGCCCGACGCCGAAGACGATCGAAGGGTCCGTCTCGAGGACGACCGGCGTGCCATTCGTGATGTAGTCGCGTTGATAGACGGTGCTGAGGCCGAGGTCGGCGCAGTTGGTCGACGCATCGGTCGCGGGCGCATAGACCGAATAGAAGAGCTGCCGATTGAACAGCGTCATCGGGCCGGTCACCCGAGTACCGCCGGTGAACGGGGTAGTCCAGTTTAGCGCGGCCTCGTACTGGATGCCGCCGCCGCTCTGCGGCTGGGCCGACTCGGTGATCGACGCGACGTAGTTGACGGTCGCGGGGTTCGCGTTCGGCGGATCGGGGTTCAGCGTGTTCTGATCGCCGGTGGACACCGCGACGGTGATCTGTCCCGTCGTGTCCACGCTGAGCACCGGGGGAGTCTGAATCGGCTGACCCGACTTCGTGGCGCTCGCGAACAGATCGTAGAAGACCTCCATGGTCCATTTCGACGTATCGGTGTTCGAGACGTCGACGCGCCAGATGCGTCCCTCGCGATCGCCGACGAACACGCGATCGGCGATCTGCCCGGTTTGCGGCGGATACGCGACGGGCTGTCCGACGATCGGCGCCGGAATGTCTTCGACCGTGAGCACCGAAGGATCGAAGGTGACCGGCGCGACCACGGCGGCCGGCAACGTCGGCCGGAACGTGCGGAGGATCTGCCCGGTGTCGAGCCGGACGAAGGTGAGCGAACGCGCTCCGATCGACGCCGCGGAGCTGTAGCAAGGCACCAAGCTACGGAACACCGTGTTGGGTCCGCCGGTGTTCAGCACGGGCATGAGCGTGCCCGCGGCACACGCGGGGGTCGTCGAATCCGGTGCGTCGCCGTCGCCGCCGGGGAGCACGGCGACGGAGACTTCGCGGAGGTCGTTGTTCGCGACGCTCACGAAGACCGTCGTGATGAGGGGGTTGGCGCTCGCCTTGCCGAACAGCGCGTTGCCGTTCGCGTCGGTCGTGAGCTGCCAGAGAAATCGCGGCCCCGTCGTCGAGTCGGTCTTGTCGACGGTCGGTGAGGTGACGTCGAGTGCAAAGTAGCCGCCGGTGAGCGGACCGAAGCCTTGGGTCATCACCGTACGCCAGGTATCGGTTTGGCCGCTCACCGCCGTGCGCACCCGTTCGAGCCGGTATGGATACGTCGGCGGAAAGTTCGTGCTCGTCGAAGCGCCGACGTCTTTCAACACCGGCGTGCCGTCGAGGACCGGGAGCCGGGTCATCGCGGTCGATTGGGTTCCCGGGTACATCGTCGAATAGAAGGGGAGGATCGCGGGCGGTAGGAAGGACCACAGCTCGTTGTTGAACTTGTGATCGACGACCCGTCCGGTGTTGTTCGTCGGGTCACCGGGCGAAACCAAGAACGAGTGGAAGAAGCCGTCGTTGCTCGAAACGTAGAGCGCCGTGTCGCGCTTCGCGTAGAAATTGGCGAACGTCGCGTACGTCGAGTCTCGAAGGAACTCCGAGGGGTGACCCACGCGAACCTGCGGTTGGGAGTGGAAAATGTCGCCGATGACGCTGCAATCCGCCGCGCCGGGCTGCGGACAACGGCTCACCGGCGTCGCCGTCGGGAGCCCGACCGCCCACTGCAACAGGCGATCGCGGCATTGCGACGCGTTCAGATCCTGCGTCGACGTGTCGCAGGTCGAGTCGTTCACGTTCATCGCCTCGGGTGGCACGCTCGCCGGCAGATCGCTCGCCGCGAGGAACGCGGTCGCCACCCCGGAGTAGTTTCCGACGCCGTCGTTCGCCGTCGTGTCGAGGTACGGGCGCATCGAATACGTCGGATGCCGGAGGGACGTGACCAGGGCGTCCTGATTGCCGACTACCGTGAACAATTTTCGGTTCGTCGGGTCGTTGTT
Source organism: Polyangiaceae bacterium (assembly GCA_036271175.1). Taxonomy (GTDB): domain Bacteria; phylum Myxococcota_A; class Polyangia; order Polyangiales; family Polyangiaceae; genus DASZVB01. The sequence goes on from DATBBD010000270.1 coordinate 7,095, forward strand.
CAC
>DATBBD010000271.1:0-1998 GCA_036271175.1 Polyangiaceae bacterium
AATGCGCTGCGGGCCAGCTCTGCTCCGCCGACCAGGTCGACGCGGGCGGCGGGATCTGCATTGCGCTCGGTTGCTCGACGAACTCCGATTGCGGCAGTGGCGGCGCGACGTGCTGCACGCCGTCCGAGGGCGGCGGCATCGTCAACATTTGCATCCCCGAAGCGTGCCGCCCGGCCAATTGCATCCCGGTGAAATAGCCCATCAGCGAGCGGCGTCCGACTCGGCTCGAGAGTGGCGTCCTAGGCAGGTAAGGTTCATTTCGGGCTTCGCCTGCATCCGCGGTCCGGACGCTGAGCGACCTTTTGCCGTTCGGGCCGGTCATCGGTAATGGTGGCGGTTCGTGGAACGTCGCGCCTCGACTCTGCTCACCTCGCCGCTCTCGCTCGCGGATTTCGTTTTCCGTCTGGCTTTTTTTGCGGCGGCGCCGTTCGCGATCGTCGCGGTCGCCGAACTGTTTCCGGTTCGCGGTGCGCTCATCGACGTGGGGCTCGCGCTCTCGGTGTTCGCCGCGGGTGAGGCCGCGCGCCGCTGGGCGAGCCGGGCTCGACCCGTGAAGTGGCTGCTGTCGGAAGCGCTGGCCTTCGAGACCTATTATCGAGAGAAACCGCCGCGGCCCTTCGCGTATTACTTTTTCTACCCGCTCCTGTTTCCGTACTGGCTTTCGCAGAAAGAGGCGCGTCGCGAATTTTTGATGTTCCGCGGCTACACCGCGGGGAGCTTCCTGATCCTCCTCGGGTCGCTCGGGTACGACTATCTCGCGCACTGGCAACCGGAGCTCGGCGTCGTCGCGTTTCTTCCCGCCGTCGTGCTCACCCTCGCCGTCGAGACGTTGCTCGTCCTGTCGTTGCTCATGCCCATCGCGACGACGGTGGTCTGGTACCACTCGAGTCATCGTCGTTACCGTCTCCTGACGATGCTGCTCGTCGGCATTCTTTCGACCGCGCTCGCGCTCGCCGAGGTCGCGCGGCGTCGCGATCCGATCGTCTCTTACGTCGCGCGCGAACGGGTGCGGCTTCGAACCAAAGCGGTGCCCCAGAAAGCGCACGCGACGCTGCTCGCCGCGGCGCGAGTCGCGTGGAGCGAAGCGGTGAAGCGCGAAGGGCTCGACGGAGACGGCAAAGTCGAAGGGCCGCCGCTCGATAGCGCGCGAGAGAAACTCCAGACCTTCTACAAGTACGACGAATCGTACGCGTTCGATTTGTGGGCGAGCCCGCGACGCCGGCCGAAAATTCTCGTGCTCTATTTCGAAGCGCGGCGAAAGAAGCCGCCGATCTGGGTCGCGATCGGCGCGGGCGGCGCGGAAATTACCGCGCCCGCCGCTCTCCCGAAGGGCGCCTTCGACGCCATGCGAAAGGTCGCGGACGGCGCCGACCCGCTCTTGCCGCAATGGTCGGACGCGACGCCGAAGGCTGCGCGCTCGCCGCGCGGCGCGCCGCGCGCCCATTGACGCGCCGTCGTTTCTTCGTCGCGCAGGCGCGGCTGCAGTGACGACGGATATCGATGTGCATGACCTCGCGACGTGAAGTGCCTCTCGCCGCGCTCGTTTCTACGGGGCGAAATCAAACCTCGTACTTCGATCGACATGTGTGCTCGTGTCGTCGGGTCACGGAGTTCGTCTCTTTCACACGGTCGACATTCGCCGGGCCGCGCCTTCACCGATGGGCAAAGCGAGTCTATTCTTAATACGGTGCGGCAATTTGCCGTTCAACCGTAGTTCGGGCCCATCACGTGTCGACTCGATCCGTACCCTTGTTCCCGCTGTCGAAGCGATTCGGCAAAGACGATCTCATCGGTCGTCGCTATCGCTTGGTGCGGCAGATCGGCGCGGGCGCGATGGGGACCGTGTGGATCGCGCACAACGAGCTCCTCGACATCGACGTCGCGATCAAGGTGCTGCGCGTCGACAATCAGAAGGCCGACCCGACACGGCTCTACAAGCGGCTCCTCCGAGAAGCGCGCGCCGCGGCGCGGCTCGGGCACCCGGCCATCGTGCGCGTG
>DATBBD010000272.1:0-10144 GCA_036271175.1 Polyangiaceae bacterium
TCCCTTTGCATGGCGTGGCGCGCAACGTTGTCGGCCGCTCTGCTCGTCGCGGCACATGCGACGACTGGAATGGCCCGATCTTCCGAAGAGCAGCCTTCGACCAGCGCGCTTGCCGATTCTTCCGGCGCGACCTCGGCTCCCCAGACGACGGCGGTCGCTGCATTTCCGGACCTGCCGCCCGAACGCCCGCCGCCGCCGGTAGATCCCGCGCTCGCGCTGCTCGCTAGCGACCCGTACGAAACAGAGCTCACGGCGATCAAGATCGCGCGGAATCTGTATGGTGGCGATCCGCTCTTCGATAACCCGTACTCGGACGCGCTCCGTCTCGCCAATCCGTACTCGGACGCGTGGGGGGTCGCGGCGCCCTCGACGAACGCGCTCGTGACCGATGGTTACGGCAACGCGCTTCTCGAGGATCCGTATCGCTGACGCGTCGCGAGGATCGTCAGGGACGCTCGCCCCGGTCGGAGCGCGTCGCGTTCGATGCCGTGAGATCGAGGAGCCGAGCCTTGGCCGCGCGCTTCGGCGAGAGCTCGACTCCGACCGCAGAAAAGCCGTGCTGATTGGCGACGGCCAGCATGGTGCCGATGCCGCAAAACGGGTCGACCACCGTCGTGCACGAGGTGTGGTCGGCGAGGAACCGGCAAATGGCCCGGCATGCATCGAGGCCCATCGCACGCGGCCAGGTCATGGCGCCGAGCGTCGGGAGCACGTCGGGCGACGACTGCTTGGGCTCGAGCCGCAAGGCGCGCGAGAAGCAGAGCAAGTGCGCGTACGCCGGCCGTCCGAAGGTCGTCACACCCGCCGGTGCTCGACAGACGACCTTGTGCCAGAGGAGAGACGCGCCCGCGCGTTCCGCGCCGAGCTGCACCAGGAAGCCCTTGTCGACCCAGGTGCCTTCTCGCTTCACGTCGGTTTGATAAAACACGACGACCGACGCGTCGGCGACCGCGCGGCACGTGAGCGTCGCGGTGTCGACGAACCATCGTCGCCAGCCGTCGAAGCCCAATTTCGGCACTTCCGAGCTGTCCGGCATCGACGTCACGATCGCGTGATCGCCGGGCAACGCCGCGCTCGTGAGCCAAGCGACGCCGTCGCCCTGATGTACGATTCGAGCTGGCATCGCGGCGTTCGAGGCGACGCGGACGATACCACGGCCCTCAATTGCTTCGATGTGCGGCGCGTGATAGCTGGGCGAGCCATAGCCCGCCGATGACCGACGCCCCTTCGACGCCTTCCGCCCGTATCGCCGTGGTCGACGACGACGAAGACTCGCGCGAACTGTTCGTCGCGGTCCTGCGGATCAACGGCTTCGAAGCGGAGCCGTTCGCGACGGCGGAAGACGCGCTCGCGACCGTCCGCGAGCGTCGCCCCGACGCGGTGTTACTCGACATCACGCTCGCGGGAAGCATCGACGGCTACGAGCTCGCGCGCCGCCTCGGCGCGGCCGGCGATCCCGGCGTGCCGGTCCTCGTCGCGGTCACCGGGCACTCCGCATCCAAGGTCCGCAACGAGGGGGTTCGATTCGACGCCGTGTTCACGAAGCCGGTCGACCCGGACGTTCTCGTCGCGGAGCTGCGCCGCTTGATCGGCAGCCGTTAGAATCGACGCCGACACACAGCGCGCGCCGTCCTCTCGCTCGCGCACATTTTTGCCACACCGCGTCGACAATGCGCGCTGGAACTGAGACGCTACGACACTCGCGCACGCGTCTCGAGCGGCCTCCCGTTCAGGTTTCCCTCGTAACGCGACTCGGCACGAGGCGTGCACACACGACGTCCAACCGAACGACCCGCATGAACGCTCCTCCTTCTCGCGTGCAGCTCGATTCGCTGGACCTCCTGGACTGGGACCTCGATCCCGCCAGCCCGGCGACCGCAGCCCAGACCTCGACTCCGGTGTCAGGTGAAGGGCCGGTGACTCCGCCGTCGGGAGACGCGCCGACCCTGCGCTCCGATGTGAGCGACGTACCCGACAGTTACACACCGCCGCGGCAACTGGACGAACCGTGGGACCCGCTTGCTGCGGGAGGGGTCATCGACGGCAAGTACCGCCTGGTTCGCGAGCTCGGGCGCGGTGCGATGGGCGTCGTCGTCATGGCGCACGACGAAACCCTCGATCGAAATGTGGCCGTGAAGCTCATTCAGGCCGAATTGACGAGCCCGGGCTTCAAGGTTCGATTCCTCGAAGAGGCGCGCGCAATGGCCCGCGTCAACCACCGGAACGTGGTTCAAATCTACGCCTGTGGCGAGCACGGCACCGTGCCGTACTTCGTCATGGAACTCGTCGAAGGCACCACCGCCGAAGAGTGGCTCGAGCGACAAACGGAGCCCCTCGAAGTGAGCGATGCGGTGCGTTTGCTCGCCGCCGTTTGCGAAGGGGTTTCGGCGATCCATGCCGCGGACACGCTTCACCGCGACATCAAGCCGAGCAACATCTTGCTCGACGCCGAGCTGCACCCGCGCGTCGCGGACTTCGGTGTGTCGACGTATCGCTCGCGACGCGCGTCGCGTCCGGAAGTCGTCGGTACGCCGGCATACATGGCGCCGGAGATCGCATTCCCGATGCCCGACGAGCAAGCGACGCAACGCGCGGACGTCTACTCGCTCGCCTGTGTGGCCTACGAGCTCCTGACCGGCGAGCAGCCTTTTTCGGCGGAAAATGACCGCCAATATTTCTTTCAACATGCGACGACGCCGGTGCGTCCGCCGTCCACCGTCCGGCCCGATTTGCCGAAGGCCTTCGATCGCGTTCTTTTGAACGCACTCGCGAAGGATCCGAACGAGCGCACGCCGACCGTCGAAGCATTTCGGCGCGACCTCCTCATCGCCAGCGAAGACAGCCCGGAGCCCGTGAGGATCCTCGTGGCGGAAGACGACGAGGGGTTTCGCGATATCCTCGGGCTCGGACTTACCCACGAGTTTCCGGACGCCGAGGTGATCTGTGTCCCCGACGGCGCGGCGGCGCTCGACGCGCTCCGGAATCGGTCGGCGTCCGTGGCGATCCTCGACCTGAACATGCCCGGCCTGGACGGTCTCGAGGTGACCCGACGTCTCCGCGACAGCGAGACGACCGACGGCATGCCGATCATCGTGCTCACGGGGTCGGGCGGCCCGGCCGAGTGGCGAGAGCTGTCGTCGCTCGGCGCCGATCGATTCCTCGTGAAGCCGGTCGGTATCGACGAGATCGTCACGGCGGTGCGCCAGTCGCTCCGCAAACGCTCTCGAAATTCGGATCCGTCGATCGCGACGCCGCCGAGCGGGTCGTCCACCCGAATGGCCACGCCCACGGCGGCATCGGGTGTTCAACCGAAGGACGAGCCTCTTTTGCTGGCGCGGATAAAGGGCGAGTAGCGGCGGCGTCGAGGCGGTACGCGCGCGCGGCGCAACCGATGAATGCGCGTGGGAACGCCGGCCATGGGATAGTGTCGACGACATTCCATGCCGCCACCGATTTCAGTGCTGTTCACCGGGGGAAATTCCGGACCGTGGCGCATCCGTTCCTCTGCCGCCGTGATCGGGAAGGGGTTACCCCCCGCGCGGGCCGTCGCCATCGACGAGGTCGCCGTCTCGGTGGCCCCCGAGCCGGGCGCGGCGTGGTGGCTTCGCGGCGCGACGAGCAACCACCGCTACGTCGAGCGCGCCGAAAGCGATGCGCTCGCCAAGGTGCAACCGCCGCTCGGGAGACACGAGGCGACGCACGCCGCGCTCATCCCGATGCGCAAGACCGAAGCATGGTGGGCGCTGGCTCAAGACGAGCGTCGACGGATCTTCGAGGCCGATTCGCATCACATCGCGCTCGGTCTCAAGTATCTGCCCGCCATCGCGCGACGCCTGCATCACGGCCGAGAGCTCGGCGAGCCGTTCGATTTCCTGACCTGGTTCGAGTTCGCACCCGAGAACGAAGCCCTCTTCGACGAAGTGCTCGCCGCGCTCCGGGCGACCGAGGAGTGGAAATACGTCGATCGCGAAGTCGAAATCCGCCTCGAGCGGTGACGGTTCCGACGTACCGCCGACGCTGATCGACGCGATGGGGGCCCCCCATCCTGATCTCGATCAAAGCTCGTCGAAGCGACGCTCGGTTCGCGCCGCGTGCCCCTCCAAAATGTCTCAGAGGGGCATCCGAACGCGGTGTGCGCTCGCAAACAGAAGGTAAATCGCGGGGTTTCTCGCTGGCACGTGCGTTGCTCCTCAGCGAGTCGAACCCAGAAGCGAAGCGGCGCGGTCCGCTTCAACAGGAAGAAATATCATGAGCAATGCAAGCAAGCGCAGCGAAGGTGCTGCGGAAGAGTTGGGTGGGAAGATCAAGGGCGCGGTCGGCAAGCTGATCGGCAGCGACAAGATGAAGGCCGAAGGTCGCGCGAAGGAGCTCGAAGGGAAAGCCAAGCAGGAAGCGGCCAAGGCGGCCGAACGCACCAAGGGCAAGGTCGAGGAGAAGGTCGGCGCGGTGAAGAACCGAGTCGGTGCCGCGGTCGGCAGCGACCAGATGGAAGCCGAAGGCCAAGTGAAAGAGATGACCGGTCAGGCTCGCCAGCGCGCCAACCGCTGAAGTGTGCGCGCGCCGTTGATCCGACGGCGCGCGTCCTTCGTTTCTCTCGTTCAGATCCAGCGAAGAACGACGACGAGCGAACCGTCGCGAACCGCGTGCACCGCGGTGACGTCGTCGACGTTGGTCAGGCTGAGCACGTATCGAAATACCTCCGCGATCACGAATCGCATCAAGGCGTGCTCGACGTAAGGGTGTTTCCGGAGCGCGAGCTGGACGCTCTGGCGCTCGACCGTCGTCGCTTCGAGGCGGCCCGTCGAATACTCGTCACGCCAGAGCGCGACGACCCGCGGCGCGAGGGACTGGGGCGTTGCCATGCCCAGCAAGATCCGCTTCACCCTGCCGAAGCCTTGGTCGACGGTGAGCTGAATGTGCTTCGTCATGAGCGTTTCGTCGCGTTTGGCGGGACCGTTCCAGACGGTGATGTGCCACGCGATGAGATCGTCGAGCGGGATCCAATCGGGGAGCGGACGCATGCCGGCGGTCCGATCGCGCACGTCTGGGGGCAAGCCCTCGCACAGCGCTTGGTAGCCGGTCGCTCCCCACATTCGCTCGCACGCGGAGCGAAAGCCGATGAGGCTCTTTTTGTGAACGAGCGAATCGCGAGGAGTGTTGGAAGGGCGGAGGGATGCGGACATTTCGGCGACCACGACGGCGCTTCAGGCGGAGCGCGGGCGACCCAGCACGCGCCAGTGTGCGAGCGGAGTGTAGCAGCTCGAGCGAGCCTATTTGGGCCTTGAACCCGGTGAGGGCAGGTTCAAGATGCGATCATGCGAATCTGCGTTCGAAGTTCGCTAGGCGTTACGGCATTCGCGTCGATGGTCTCCGCGGCGACCCTCGCGGCGTGCGGCTCGAGCGGATCGGCGTCCAACGACGCGGGGGCGGTCGGTACAGGCGGAGCTCCCGGTGGGGGCGGCGCAAAGAGTAGCGGTGGCGCGACCGGAACCGGCGCAGCGACGAGCAGCGGCGGCGCGGCCGCGACCGGAGGATCCACGTCGAGCTCGCCGCCGGCAACCGGCGAATCCGTGCTCATGCATCACAAGAACCCGAATCGCGACGGCGTTTACGTCGAACCCGCGTTGACCCGGACCGCCGTCGCGAACCTCGATCAGGACATGGCCTTCAGGCCCACGTTCGGGAGCGAAGCCGTCTACGCTCAGCCGCTCTTCGTCGACGGGATGGGGTCGGGAAAAGACCTGGTGTTCGTCGCGACCGAGTCGAACGATGTGTACGCCTTCGACGCTTCCAACGGCGCGCAGATCTGGAAGACGCCGCTCGGCGCGCCCACGCCGATGTCGATGATGAGCTGCGGCAACATCGACCCCTTCGGCGTGACGGGAACGTCGGTGATCGATCTCGCGTCGCGCACTCTGTTCGTCGACGGCCTCGTGCTTCCACCGGGCGACGGCGCGCAAAAGCACATGATCTTCGCGCTGTCGATCGACACGGGCGAGGTGAGGCCGGGCTGGCCCGTCGACGTCGCCGCGAAAGTGGGGACGTCGGCCGTGCCGTTCCTGGCGACCACGACGGGACAGCGCGGCGCTCTCGCGTTGGTCGGCGACACGTTGTACGTGCCGTACGGCGGGCTCTACGGCGATTGCGGCACGTACAACGGACGCGTCGTCGCCGTTTCCATCTCCGATCCGACTCAGGTCAACAGCTGGGCCACGTCGGCGAACGCGGGCGGGATCTGGGCGCCGGCCGGGGTTTCGTCGGATGGCGCTTACGTGTACGTCGCGACGGGCAACACCGAAAACACGAAGCGGTCGGGCGCGACGAACGTCTGGGGCGGCGGCGACGCGCTCGTTCGATTGGGCCTCGGCGCGGCGTTCACGAGCACGCCGGCGTATTTCGCCCCGACGAACTGGCACGATCTCGACGACGCCGATCTCGACATGGGGACCGCGCCCATTCCCTTCGACCTCGTGGGCTCGACGCCCACGCATCTGGCGCTCGTGCTCGGCAAAGACGGGAACGCGTACCTCGTCGATCGCGACAACTTGACCGGCGTGGGGAAGGCCCTCGGCGCGAGCGGCAATTCGGCCGCGACGCTCAACGTCTCGAGCAACGTGATCATCTCGGCGCCGGTGCTCTACACGACGGCGACCGCGACGTACGTCTCGTTCAAGGGGCAGAGCCCCAAGTGCTCCAAGGGCGCGAGCCTCGCCACGTACAAGATCACGCCGGGCTCGCCTCCCACGTTGTCGTTCGCTTGGTGCGCCGGCAACGGCGGCGGTTCGCCGATGGTGACGACGTCCGACGGCACGCGCGACGTGATCGTCTGGTTCCCCGACGCCGACGGCTCGGGTCAACTCGAGGCGTTCGACGGTGATACCGGCGACGCGATCCCATATGCGGGCAGCAAGGTCGGCATCGCCAACGTTCGTCGCTTCAATGCGCCCATCGCCGCAAAAGGGAAGATCTACGTGGCGGCGGACGGCGGCATCACCGCGTTCACGTTGTGAACCCGCGCCGCGTCCGCGCGCGATCGTGCCGGGCACGTGCCCGGATCGGTGCCCACCGCGCGGGTCCGGGTGAGGCTCGTAAGTAGCTAAAATGAAAAGAATAATGAGGTGGCACGCGTCGTGCTGACCTTTCGGCCGTTCACTCGAACCTCAACCGAAAGATCATCCTATGAAACGCGCTTCCCTCGGCCTCTTCACGTCGCTCGCTCTCGGTCTCGTCGCTCACCACGCGGAGGCCGTTCAGATTAATTCCGCGACGGTGCAATCGGGACGGACGGAGGGACAATCGATCGCCGTGTCGGCGGCGGTGGATTTTCAAGACCCGCCCCCTTCGGTCGGCAAGGTCTTCGTGAACCCGCTCATTCGCACGAGCCACATCGTGACTGCGACCGTCGCGGCACCGGCCACTTCGGTGCCGGCGATCGCGACGACGGTCAGTCTCGTCCTCGACGCGGCGAGCGGCCTCTACAAGGGCACTTTTGCGGAGCTTCCCTTCGACAATTACCAGGTGAAGATCACCGCGACGCGAAGGGTGGACGACGCTTCTCATCTACCCGCGACGAGCACGTCCACCTCGGCGGTCACGAATCGCTCGCTCAGCGTGCTCGAACCCGTCGGTTGCTTCGACTTTCGAAATCAGAGCCTACAAGGGGTGACGGTCAAGGGTTTCTTCGACGCCGATACGACCACGATCGTCACCCCGGCAAAGGTGACGCCGGCGTGGAGCTCCGTGGGCTTCTTCGGTCTGAACGCGACGGATGGCTCGGTATTTCTCGATCTCAGTGGCGCGCATCCGCCGTCGGCGAACCAAGTCGACGAGTTCTATCGCTTCGACGTCGTATCGCCAGACCTGAGCGCGAACCAGAACTGGCAGAATCTCACCGGCGTCAGCTTCCGCTTCATGTCGACGAACAGCGAAGCTTACTTTCTCCACGCGGTCGTCCGCGCGAGGAAGCCCGATGGCTCGATCGCTCTCTTCACCCAGACCGACGCGAACGGCGTTCCGCTCACGGCGCCCGCCCTCGGCGACACCTTCCAAACCATGATCGACCGCGTCGCGATGCCCGCTGGGTCGACCGTCGTCGGTGTCGACGTGCGCGTCTTCGGCGACCCCGAATTCAACCCGCCGAACCTCCTCGTCGACGCGATCTGTCCGCGACATTGATCTGCGTCGAGAGCCGAGATTGCCTGCGATCGCCGAACCTTGACGCCCATTTCAAGCGCCGCCAGGCTCGCGTTTTCATTCCGGCTGCTCTGATGGTTTCTCCAGCGAAAACCGTGAGCTGCTCGCGTCCGATCGCTCCCCCTTGCGATAGCTCGCGGGCGAAACGCCGACCCATCGCTTGAACGCGCGGCTGAGTGCGGCCTCCGAACCGTAGCCGACGCGGTCGGCGATCTCGGCGAGAGTCGACTTGGTGGTGCAAAGCAACGACGCGACGAGCTGGATTCGCCATTGCGCGAGGTACTGAATCGGTGGAACGCCGACGAAATGCGTGAAGCGCTCGGCGAGCATGGAGCGCGACATGCCGACCTCTTTCGCGAGGTCCTCGAGGGTCCAGCCATGCGACGGGCGCTCGTGCAACTTTTGAAGGGCGCGTCCGATATTTTCGTCGCGAAGGCCCGCGAGCCAGCCGACCTTTTCCGGCGACAAGCCCGCGACGTAAGTTCGCACAGCTTCGACGAACAGGAGCTCGCTGAGGTGCGCGAGCACGACGTCGCTTCCGGGCCGTGGGGCGTTCGACTCGGCGAGCGCGAGATCCACGAAGCGACGGAGCGTGGTGTCGGCTTCCCCGCTCCCGCGCAGGTGGTGAATCATGCGGGGCAACGTCGCCAGGAGCGGATTGAACGGGCGCGCGTCGCATCCCAGAAATCCGCAGATCAGCTCGGCTCGTTCACTTCCACCGCCGTCGATCGAGATCGCGACCGGCAGGCGGCTGTGCGCGGCTGAGCGATGGACGTCGATGTCCGGTGTTCCCCGCATGCCGGGTGCGCTCGACATGACGTGAGCGTCGCCCTGCGGAAACACGACGATGTCGCCGGCTTCGAGCCGCACCGGCGGCTCGTCGAGCAAACCGCCCCAGCAAGAACCCTTCTTCACGACGTGGTATTCGATCACGTGGTCCACGTTGGGCATGATGTGCGGCCCGAGCGCCTTCCCCGACGGGGTTTCGGCGACCCACGGCGCCGAGGCGTCGATCGCGAAGAACACGGCGCCGGTGAGACGGACCGCCCGAAGCACGTCCGAGAGCGGATCGGTCACGGCGAACGCGCGCCGCCCGGACGACGAATCATGTCGTACGGACGCCGAATCATGCGCGCATCGGCGATCCGACGCACGGTCATGTCGATCCGACGGGCAGTCATTTTCGGTCCCATGCGCGTCCCCTACAACGATTTCGGGGCGGATGCACCGCCCTGGCCCGGCGATCGTGACGTAGCCGCGACGGCCGCGTGCCAACGATGCGCGACGGACCGAGCTACACGAACGCACGGGACTTCGTTTCCGTGTGTCATTCACCGCTCATCGTTTCCCATACCATCTTCAGAAATACCCTTTCGCGATCACCGCCGACGCCGTCACGTCCGCCACTATCTGGGCGCCGGCCGGGGTGGGATGCACGCCGTCGGTCGTGTCGTTCTCGCTATTCGGGTCGAACGCGGAGTCGTAGTCGTCGACGATGAAGACTGGTGAACTCGTCGTGGAGTTGGTCGTTGCCCACGAACCCGTCAATGCCGCGGCGAGGGAAGCGACGTTCGCCAGGCATCCGGTGCAACCGCTGGGGTTCAGCTTGATGATCTTCGAGACGAAGAAGACGACGTTCGGGTCCTGCTTGCGAAACTCGGCGATCACACTGACGTAGGCGGAGAGGATGTCCGACGCGGCCTGTCCATCCCACACGTCGTTCGTGCCATAGTGCATCAGCACGATCTCCGGTTTCTCGGCGGCCCAGCTTTGGAGCTCGTGGCAGAAGACAGCGGACGGCATCTCTCGAACCTGAGGGATCCCCTCAGATTTCTCGAAAATTCGTAGGGGTTTGGGAATCCATCGAGACCGTTGGCGGTTCGGGGCGGCATCATGCAAACCGCGACGATGGAAACGGAGCAACGAGAAGCAGCAAAGACGCGGCGACGGC